>JBJELR010000257.1:0-1781 GCA_051879255.1 Lachnospiraceae bacterium
GCCTCCCCATATAAAGCATAGGTAATGGCATCAAATATGGTGGTTTTTCCTGCTCCTGTATCTCCTGTAATTAAATACAGTCCCTTTTCTCCCAGATTACGAAAATCCAGACTAATTTCTCCTGCATAGGGTCCAAAGGCTGACATCGTCAACAATAATGGCCTCATTCTGTCCCCCCTTCCCAAATCTTTTCCAGCTTTTCTCCTAAATAAGCCTTCTGTTTTTCATTCAAGGGCTGATTATTCATTTTTTCATAAAATCCGGCAAACAGTTCTTCCGGCGTAAGTCCTCTGCACGCCTGATCTGTTTGCAGCTCCTGACTCTTTCTGGTACGGGTATTATCATATTCCAACTGTAACAGTCCGGGATAGGCCAACGCCAATCGATGAAAGGCATCCGGTACATCCTCCTCATCCAGCAAGGTGATGTGCACAAAAGCCTCCCCTATCTCTCCCCCCTCTTTTTTCTCCAGCAAGTCTCTAAACCTGCCTTTTAGACGAATTACCTCCCTAAGGGGAACTAAGGGCAGCCTGTGTATGGTCAGGTTTCCCTTCTCCTTTAACTCCAAGACCGTAACCGATTTGCTGTCTGTGCTTTCCGAAAAAGAATATTTTAAGGGCGAACCACAGTAGCAAACCTCTTTTCTTCCTATCCACTGGGGTCGATGGAGATGCCCTAAGGCCACATAATCAAAGTCAGAAAATACCTCTGCTGACACATTATCCATTCCTCCCACCGAAATTTCTTCTGAATCACTTCTCACAGCACCGGTGACAAACTGATGTGCCAGAAGAATATTTCTTTCTTCTGGCTGAATATTCATCTGCTGTATTGCTACCTTCATGGCACTGCTGTAATCGGTAATTTCCTCCTGGGGATAGAAATGCCGCACGTGTACGGGTTTGATAAAGGGCAGCAGATAGACGTGCAGGGGCCCGTATTCATCCTCCAGCAGAATATCGGTTATTTTACCATCATATACCGGTGAAAGATAAACACCTGCCTTACTGGTCAGTCTTCCCAGGAAAGCTATCCTTTCCGGTGAATCATGATTCCCACTGATGACAAAAACAGAACACTTTTTTTCCACCAGCCTTACCAGAAAGGAATCAAACAAAGCTACCGCCTCTGAGGGAGGGTAAATGCGGTCATAGATATCTCCCGCAAGCAAAACACCGTCAATCCTTTCCCGGTCAACAAGTTTTAATACTTCTTCTAAAATATATTTTTGGTCTTCAAGCAAAGAAACCTGATGCATTTTCTTGCCCAGATGCAAATCTGACAAATGAATAAACTTCATTTCTTCCTCCCGGTGAAAAACAGGCAAGCCGACTTAAAGCCTGGCCTGCCTGTCCATTCCCTTTAATAAAATAATACTTATACCTCTACTACCCAGCCTTTGGGACCTTCTATTTTTCCAAGCTGAATACCGGTAATGGTGTCATAAAGCCTTTGACTCAAAGGCCCAATTCCTCCTCCCGCAATCTCCACATCCGTATCCTTCTCTCTAAGGTGTCCTACGGGAGAAATAACTGCTGCCGTTCCGGTTCCCCAGACCTCCTCCAAGGAACCATCCAATGCCGCATCAAACAGCTCCTTTGCGGATATTCTTCTTTCTTCTACCGGATATCCCCAGTCTTTACAGAGGGCAATACAACTGCTTCTGGTCACCCCCGGCAGTATACTTCCGTTTAACATGGGTGTAACCACAACTCCATTGATTTTGAAGAAAATATTCATCGCTCCCACTTCTTCTATGTATTTTCTCTCTACACCATCCA
>JBJELR010000258.1:0-1775 GCA_051879255.1 Lachnospiraceae bacterium
ATCATTGTGCAAATATTATCCTAATAGAGGGCTATTTCCTCCAGCCTCATGGTCTCCTCCACACCAATGATGCCAAAATGGAATTCCCAGAACGTTCTTAATCTGAATCCGATGGGAAGAAAGACAGCCTGTACTAATTCCAGTTTTTTCTTGGCTGCTTTTGTTTCCTTTTCCACTAAATATAAAAGCAGTTCTTTTCGTTCTTCCTTTAGCTGATATAAAGATACCTCCGGACAGACAACCAGCAGAGCACGTCTGAAAATGATCAGGGATGATCCTGTTTCCATCTGGGTCAGCAGGCAGGAAGCTAATCGACTTTGCTGCTCTGACTCCAACAGGCTAAAAGCTTCTGCTGCTCCCTGCCAGTAAGTTCCATCCAACAGTTCTTCCCTTAGCTTCCGAATATAAATTTCCCTCCCGGTAAGCCCATTCCTTAAATCTGTATACAAAATAGCATGCAGCATGGCATCGATAAAATACTGTCTGAACTCCGAATATTCTCCCTCCTTCAGCCCCATATCCTCCGCTGCCAAAAGCTCCCGGAAGAAGTCTGCCAGTCGGTAGAACAGATTTAGTTCTATCCTGCCGGAGTCCACCTTCGTCTCATTAATACAGGAGAAGGCCTGTTCATAGAAGGGGCTGTATTCCGCGGCCTGTTGGAAGAATAATTCTTCTTCCTTCCATCCCTGTCTGTGTGCACTAAGCACGATATCCCATAAAAAATTCACCCTGTCGCCCTCCGCTAAACCAGTCTCCCAATGCAGTGAAATTCAGGCAGAATTCTCTGTACCTGTGTAACCAGAAAGCTCATGATATCCTCGTTTAAAAAGTTATCCGGGGCTACTGCCACAAAGTCAATTACCATGGGCTGCCCGGTTTTGTCTGCCCTTAATTCATCCGCAATGAAGCTGTCCATATTGTAATTCATAGGTATACACTCCTGGGGTATATGCTCACATAGATGGAAATCGGAAAAGCTCACATATTCTCCATATTCAAAGGCTTCGATCAGACGGGCCATCTCTCCCTTGGTTTTAATACTTTTTCGATACATTTCCGTAAGATTATCGGAAAAGCTCTCCTTGTATTGATTAGAAAGCACCGGATAGGGATAGCTGCCCTTTCTCTTTCTTTGGTTTACCTGATAAAGCTGCCATTCACAGGGCCTGTCCAATCGGCAGGTAATAGACAAATCCCCATTCAATCGGCGGATATTACTGATTGAATGGGGATTTGCCTATTACCTGCCGATTGGACAGGTAATAGACAAATCCCCATTCAATCGGCGGATATTACTGATTTCCACTCCCCTGTTTTTTACCAGATAGGCACAATCCGATTTAAGTCTATGGGCAAAAATCCGATGTTCAAAGTTAATCCTGTCGATACAGGGCTCAGGATAGGTACTGCTCTTTTCTTCTATAGTCTGTAAATTCCACAAGGGAATCATATCGTAATGAATAAGATCCGCATATTCCTCAAAATCAACCTGTATCCTAAGGATTTCTTCCTTTTCCTGAAAATGTTCACAGCGACAAAGATAAACATCCAGCAGCTTGTTCAAATAAGCCCCACAGACCGTAAGCCAGGGCTGGCCTGTTTCTCCGAAAATGTAGTAAAGCTCCTCTATCCTATCAAGATATTCTCTGTTCTTCTTTACCCGAAAGACTGCCCGGTATTCTCCCTTTGCCGTACTTATGCTTCCTTGGAATACCCTATCCTTTTGGTGAAGCAGTTCATAAATCTTTGAGGCACTTCCCTTGAGAAAAACCGTA
>JBJELR010000259.1:0-9856 GCA_051879255.1 Lachnospiraceae bacterium
GGGTGTATTCCTTTTGTATGTGTCCCGGGGGATATGTGGTAAATGCCAGCAGCGAGCCGGGAAGGCTGGCCATCAATGGTATGAGCTACAGCAAAAGAAGCGGGGCTCATGCCAATAGTGCCATTTTGATTTCCGTTACCCCTGAGGATTATCCCGGTAAAGGTCCTCTTGGCGGTGTAAGGTTTCAGCAGCAAATGGAAGAAAAGGCCTATGCACTTGGAAAAGGGAGGATTCCGGTACAGTATTATCATGATTTTAAAGGAAAAAAAGAGCACCAGGGGCATATTCCGGAAGGATTTCTTCCTTCCCCAAAAGGAGACTATGTATTCGCTTCGGTGAATGAAATTCTTCCTGATGAACTGAATCAGGCCTTTATTCAGGGAATGGAGCAATTTCATCAGCTCATTCCCGGCTTTGGTGATGATTATACCTGTGTATTAGGCATCGAAAGCAGAACCTCATCCCCCTTACGGATGAACAGAGATGAATCCGGCCAGTCCAAAATAAAGGGGCTTTACCCCTGTGGCGAGGGTGCCGGCTATGCAGGAGGAATAACTTCTGCCGCAATGGATGGAATTTTTATTGCAGAAATGATTGCAAAAGGGTAAAATAAAAAGATGTGTTTAATAAGAAAAGAGGGATTCCTTTTATGGAAAACAGACTTAGAGAAGAAATCAAAGACAAAAGAAGAATTGTGGTAAAAATCGGTTCCTCCTCCCTACAGCATAAAGAAACGGGAGATTTGGACTATACCCGGATGGAGGTGCTGGTTCGCGAGCTTTGCAATCTGCGCAACCAGGGGAAGGATGTTGTTCTGGTCACCAGCGGAGCCATTGCCGTAGGAAAAAAAGCAATAGGACTTGCTCAAACGGATAAAGAGCAGAATCATCTGGGTATTAAGCAGGCCTGTGCAGCAGTGGGACAAGCAAAATTAATGATGATTTATCAGAAAATATTTGCAGAATATAACCAGATCGCAGCTCAGATTCTAATGACCAAGGATACCATCATTAATGATTTTAACCGAAACAACGCCCGAAATACCTTTTCAGAGCTGTTAAGTCTGGGTGTAATCCCTATCGTAAATGAAAACGATACGGTGGCTACATACGAAATCGGCATTGGCGATAATGACACTCTTTCGGCTATTGTAGCTGCCTTAATTGAAGCAGATCTGCTGATTCTGCTGTCAGACATTGACGGTCTTTACACCGATGACCCCAGAACCAATCCAGAAGCCAGATTTATTGAAGAAGTGGAGGAGCTGACAGAGGAATATTGTAAAATGGGAAAAGCCAGTACCGGAAGCAATGTGGGGACCGGAGGAATGAATACGAAAATGAATGCTGCCCGAATCGCCACCAATGCCGGGGCAGACATGATTATTGCCAACAGTGAGGATATTCGTATTATTCATCGGATTATGGATGGAAGAAGACTGGGTACCCTGTTTAAAAAGCATCGTCAGGAAAATTTTGATTTGGTCAGCTTTGTGGAGCACTTACACGAGTAAGCCGTTTTGAAATGGAGGTAACAATGGCACAGACCATGGAAGAAAAAATAAAACGCATCAATGCCCTTTATCACAAGTCTCAGGCAGAGGGACTGACGGAGGAAGAAAAAAAAGAACAGCAGCTTCTACGCAGCGAATACATTGCCAGTGTTCGCGCAAATTTACGAGGACAGTTAGATAATATTAATATTCAGAATGAGGACGGTTCCATCGTCAACCTGGGAGAAAAATTTGGAAAGAAAAAAAGCCATTAGAAAGCTGCTTCTTACAGGAAGAAATCAGATTACAGAAGAAAAAAGAGAAGCAGACAGTCATGCCATCCGTAAGGCCCTGTTAAAGCATCCCTGGTTTAAGCAGGCAGATAGCATCTATCTCTATGCCAGCTACGGCAGTGAGGTGGATACTTGGGTCCTTGGCCGGAATTGTCTGGAGCAAAAAAAGCAGTTGTTTTTTCCAAAGATACTGAAAGCAGGGCAAATGGAATTTTATCCGGTAGCCTCTTTGGATGAACTGAAGGAGGGTTATGGAGGAATAAAGGAACCGCCCCTTTCCCTGAAAGAAGAAAGGAAGAAGGACTGGAATAGCCTTCTCATGATTATGCCCTTGGTGGGATTTGATGAAGAAGGAAATCGATTAGGCTATGGTGGAGGCTTCTATGACCGCTATCTGGCGGATAAGCCTAAAATGCGCACAATAGCCCTGGCCTTTGAGGAACAATGTCTAAAGGAAGGACTTCCTGTGGATTCCTTTGATCTTCGTCCGCAGGTTATTTTAACTCCCCACAGATATCTGAACACCTATGGGGTTAGGAAAGGAGAGTAAATCATGCTGGAAAAAATGGGAGAACAGGCTCTTAAGGCAAAGACGGAAGTGGAGTTTTTAAGTACCGAAGAAAAGAATCGGGTATTGGAAATGGTTGCCCATAAACTGATTCAGGATACGCAGGTCATTCTTTCTGCTAATAAACAGGATATGGAAATTGGCCAAAAAAAGGGTATGAGTCAAGGCCTTTTGGATCGACTGAAGCTGACGGAAAGCAGGATTTTGGATATGGCAGAGGGAATCCGCCAGGTGAGTAATCTTGCAGATCCAATCGGAGAGCTTCTGGAGGAATGGGAAAGACCTAATGGCCTTTTGATTCAAAAAAAGCGTGTTCCCCTGGGGGTAGTAGGTATTATTTATGAAGCCAGACCTAATGTAACCGCAGATGCCTTTGCTCTTTGCTTCAAAACCGGGAATGCAGTAATCTTAAAAGGGGGCAGTGATGCCCTTCATTCCAATATGGCCATTACGGAAAGCATTCGCAAAGCTCTGGCTGAAGCTAAGATAACACCGGATGCCCTTCAACTGATTACGGATACGGACAGAGAAACAGCCGCCCGTTTCATGAAGCTAAATCGTTATGTGGATGTATTGATTCCCCGGGGAGGTGCAGGACTGATTCAGTCAGTCGTAAACAACAGCACCATCCCGGTTATTGAGACAGGAACAGGAAACTGTCATATCTATGTGGATCAGGATGCTGATTTGCACATGGCTTTGGAAATTATCATCAATGCAAAAACTCAAAGAATCGGCGTGTGCAATGCCTGTGAATCCCTGGTGGTTCATGAAGCCATCAAAGAAGAATTTTACCCCTTATTAGGAAAGGCCATGCTGGAAAAACAGGTAGAGCTTCGGGGCGATGAGGCAGTCTGTTCACTTATTCCGGAAAGCAAGTCTGCCGCTAAGGAGGATTATGCTGCCGAATATCTGGATTATATTCTGTCGGTGAAGACAGTCAAAAGCTTAGAGGATGCTGTTGAACATATTAACCGCTATCATACCATGCATTCAGACTGCATCATCACCGAAAACAGCCAAACTGCGGAATATTTTCTGAATCACATTGATTCAGCCTGTGTCTACTGGAATGCCTCAACCCGGTTTACGGATGGGTTTGAATTTGGCTTTGGTGCAGAAATCGGTATCAGTACACAGAAGCTTCATGCCAGAGGACCCATGGGCTTAAGGGAATTAACCGCCTATAAATATTTCATTAAAGGAACAGGACAGGTACGCTGAGCAAATATCCTTCAAAGGGAAGCCTCCTTTGAAAAGGTTGGAATTTTGCCTGCGATACCCTTCAATATGGAGGAAAAATGAGTAAACTCTTAGATTTAGACAGTATAGATTTAAACCTGGAGGCTCCACTGGAGGAGCCTGCAAGGCAATATTATTTTATGGCAAAGGCCCGAAAGCACGTGGGAGCAATGGCAGAAAAGCTGGGCCGCCCTCTAACCTCGGCAGTCGTAACCTTTGGCTGTCAGATGAATGCCAGAGACTCGGAAAAGCTGGTAGGAATTTTAGAGCAAATTGGTTATCAAATGATTGAAGAAGAAACCCAGGCCGATTTTGTTGTTTACAACACCTGTACCGTAAGAGATAATGCCAACCAACGGGTTTATGGGCGGCTGGGTGCCCTAAACCACAGGAAACAGAAGAATCCTTACATGAAGATTGCTCTCTGCGGCTGCATGATGCAGGAGGCGGCTGTCATTGAAAAAATTCAAAAAAGCTATCGCTTCGTGGATTTAATTTTTGGCACCCACAATATCTATAAGCTGGCCGAGCTTCTCACCGCTTCCTTTGGCCGAAAAGGCATGGTGGTGGATATTTGGCAGGATACAGATAAAATCGTAGAGGATTTACCGGTAGAGCGAAAATATCCCTTTAAATCCGGAATCAACATTATGTTTGGCTGTGATAATTATTGCAGCTACTGCATTGTCCCCTATGTAAGAGGCAAGGAAAGAAGCCGTAATCCCGAGGATATTCTTCGGGAGATTCAACACCTGGTAGATGACGGGGTAGTGGAGGTCATGCTTCTTGGACAGAATGTCAATTCCTATGGTCGGAATTTAGAGGAAAACATTACCTTCGCCGGACTGCTGAAACGGATAGAGGAAATTCCCGGTCTTAAACGGATTCGTTTTATGACGCCCCATCCTAAGGATTTATCCGATGAACTGATTCAGGTCATGAAGGATTCAAAAAAAATCTGCCGCCATCTGCATCTTCCCATGCAGTCCGGCTCCACCCGAATTCTGGAAAAAATGAACCGGGAATACACCAAAGAGGAATATCTTGCACTGGCCATGAAGATTCGCAGCCAGATTCCCGATATTTCCCTGACCACAGACATCATTGTGGGCTTTCCTACGGAAACCCATGAGGATGTGGAGGATACCATCGATGTGGTACGGCAGGTAGGCTTTGACAATGCCTTTACCTTTATCTATTCCAAACGGACCGGTACGCCTGCCGCTGCCATGGAACAGGTTGCCCAGGAGGTGGTAAAAAGGGAATTTGAGCGTCTTCTTCAGGTAGTCCAGGAGGTGGCCAGAGAAAGGTGTGGCCGTCTTGTAGGGCAGATAGAGGAAGTACTCTTTGAAGAAATCAATGGACAGGACAAATCTATGCTGACCGGAAGATTAAGCAATAATTCGACGGTTCATGTTAAAGCAGCCCCTGAGCTTGTGGGAAAAATTCTCCCGGTCAGACTCACTGAGGCTCGAGGCTTCTATTATCTGGGAGAGTTGGCATAGGCCTGAATATACAGAGGGAGAAGTGAATGGAAATTCTCTTTTCCTGCTGATGATACACAAAAACGAAAAGAAAAAGAAATGGAGTTATGAATGGCTGAATTAACCCCGATGATGCAACAGTATCTTAAAACCAAGGAACAATATCCCGACTGTATCCTGTTTTACCGTCTGGGTGACTTTTATGAAATGTTCTTTGAAGATGCCAAAACCGCCAGCCGGGAGTTGGAGATTACTCTTACCGGAAAAAACTGCGGGCTGGAAGAACGTGCTCCCATGTGTGGGGTTCCTTACCATGCGGTAGAAAGCTATTTGAATAAACTGGTGTCCAAGGGGTATAAGGTGGCTATCTGCGAGCAGGTGGAGGACCCCAAACAGGTAAAGGGTCTGGTGAAACGGGAGGTTACCAGAATCGTCACCCCGGGAACCAACCTTTGCCTTTCGCTGGAAGATGACAAGCGTAATAATTACCTCATGTGCGTGGCTTATTTTGCCGGAAGAATAGGGATTTCCATTGCAGATGTGACCACCGGAGATTATTTTCTTACGGAGGTGGATCAGAATCGAAAGCTGTTGGACGAAATCATTAAGTATGCTCCCCGGGAAATTATATGCAATGATGCTTTTTTTGTCAGCGGTATAGAGATTGAGGATTTACGTGGTCGCCTGGGAATCAGCATATCGGCATTAGAGCCCTATTATTTTGATGAAGAAAATTGCCGCAAATGTCTGCTGAAGCATTTTGGAGTGGGAAGCCTTTCAGGCCTGGGAATTGAAGACTTTCCCAGTGGCCTTATTGGAGCCGGAGCTTTACTTCAGTACCTGTATGAAACCCAGAAAACCAGTCTGGTTCATTTCACCCATTTATCCCCTTATCTGACCAGTGCCTTCATGCTTTTGGACAGTTCTACCCGGAGAAATCTGGAGCTTTGTGAAACCTTACGGGAAAAACAAAAAAGAGGCTCCTTATTATGGGTGTTGGATAAGACCAAAACCGCCATGGGCGGCCGGATGTTAAGAACCTGGCTGGAGCAGCCCCTGATTCAGAGGCAGGCCATCGAAGAACGGTTGGAGGCAGTGGGAGAACTGTCTGCCGACAGTCTTAATCGGGAAGAAATTCGGGAGTATCTGGGGCCTATCTATGATTTGGAGCGCCTCTTAGGCCGGGTAAGCTATGGTACGGCCAATCCCAGAGATCTACTTGCTTTTCGCAATTCCCTGCAAATGCTGCCTCCCTTAAAAACCATAACCGGAGACTTTAAGAGTCTGCTTTTGGTAAAGCTGACTGAACAACTGGATACCTTGGAAGATTTGTGCAGGCTGGTTGAAGAAGCCATCCAGGAGGATGCCCCCATTTCTCCTAAGGAAGGGGGGATCATCAGGGAAGGCTTCCACAGCCAAGTAGATACCTTAAGAGAGGCTAAAATTCAAGGAAAAAACTGGCTGGCCGGATTGGAGGAGGAGGAACGGGAACGAACCGGAATCAAAAATCTGAAGGTGAAATTTAATAAGGTTTTTGGTTATTATTTTGAAGTAACCAATTCCTTCAAGCATCTTATTCCCCAAGACTGTATCCGCAAACAGACACTGACCAATGCAGAACGGTATTCTACCTCCCGTTTAAAGGAATTGGAGGATACCATTTTAAATGCAGAGGATAAGCTGTTTGCCCTGGAATATGAGCTGTTTTCCAATATCCGGGAACAGATTGCTTCTCAGATTGAACGAATTCAGCGCTCAGCCAAGGCGGTGGCCCTTTTGGATACTTTGGCCTCCCTTTCTTTAGTGGCTGAGCAAAACGGCTATGTACGGCCTAAATTAAATGAAAAAGGTATGATTGACATTAAAGAGGGCCGTCATCCGGTGGTGGAAAAAATGATTCCCAACGATATGTTTATCCATAACGATACCTATCTGGACAATCATAAGCATTGTGTATCTATCATCACCGGACCCAATATGGCAGGAAAATCCACCTATATGCGCCAGACAGCTTTAATCGTACTGATGGCACAGATTGGTTCCTTTGTTCCCGCAAGAAAGGCCAATATCGGTTTAGTAGACCGGATATTTACCCGGGTAGGGGCGTCAGATGACCTGGCCAGCGGTCAGAGTACCTTCATGGTGGAAATGAACGAGGTGGCCAATATTCTGCGTAATGCCACTGCAAACAGTCTTCTGATTTTGGATGAAATTGGCCGGGGAACCTCCACCTTTGACGGCTTAAGCATAGCCTGGGCAGTTATTGAGCATATCAGTAACCCCAAGCTTTTAGGTGCAAAAACACTTTTTGCCACCCATTATCATGAGTTGACGGAGTTGGAGGGGAAAATTGACAACGTAAACAATTATTGTATTGCCGTAAAAGAGCAGGGTGATGATATCGTCTTTTTAAGAAAAATTGTCCAGGGCGGTGCAGACAAAAGCTACGGTATCCAGGTGGCCAGACTAGCCGGAGTCCCGGAGCTGATTATTCGCCGGGCAAAGGAAATCGTAGAACAGCTTGTGGATCAGGATATTATCGAAAAGGTTCAGGGAATTGATGTTTCAGTAAGAGGAGGCTCAAAAGCCAAAGTCAAAACGCCTGATGAGGTGGATTTAAGCCAGATGTCTCTTTTTGATACCATAAAAGATGAGGATATCATTCGGGAACTGATGGATTTGGAAATTACTACCCTGACCCCTCTGGATGCATTAAATACCCTGTATCAACTACAAAATAAACTGAAGAATCGGTGGAAGAATTAGAAACGGAAATAAAAAATGGAAAAAGAAGGAACAAAAATTCAACTTCTCAGTAATGATACGATCGACAAAATTGCAGCGGGAGAAGTGGTGGAGCGTCCTGCCAGTGTGGTAAAGGAGCTGGTGGAAAATGCAATTGATGGCGGAGCCACTGCTATCACCGTAGAAATTAAGGAGGGAGGAATTACCTTTATCCGGGTTACCGATAACGGAGAGGGGATTGCTCCTGACCAGGTCAGAGAGGCCTTTCTCAGACACGCCACCAGCAAAATACGCCATGCAGAGGATTTACACAGAATTCATAGCCTGGGCTTTCGTGGTGAGGCCCTGTCCAGTATTGCAGCGGTGGCTCAGGTAGAAATGATGACCAAGCAAAAGGATCAGCTTTTAGGAATTCATTATTGTATTGAGGATGGAAAGGAAGTAAGCTGCTTACAGGTGGGTGTACCGGAGGGAACCACTATTTTGGTAAAAAATCTTTTTTTTCACACCCCTGCCCGCAGAAAGTTTTTGAAAACCGCCTCTACCGAAGGGGGCTATATTGCCGATTTATGTGAGCATCTGGCCATGAGTAAGCCGGAGATTTCCTTTCGTTTCATTGTTAATGGACAGGTGAAATTCCACACCTCAGGTAATGGAGAGATGAAAGAGATCATCTATCGGATTTTCGGACGGGAGTTTGCCAGGGAACTGATTGAACTGAATGCCTCTACGGAAGGGGTTTCTTTGACCGGCTATCTGGGAAAGCCTGTACTAAATCGCTCTAATCGTAATTTTGAAAATTGCTTTGTCAATGGGCGATATGTGAAGAGTACTCTGCTGCAAAAGGCCGTTGAGGAAGCCTATCGTCCTTATCTGATGCAGCATAAATTTCCTTTCGTAGTGCTCCATTTCCAGTTCGACCCTCAGTTGGTGGACGTAAATGTACATCCTACCAAAATGGATATACGCATTACCGACAGCCAAAGATATATGGAATTTATTATCCATGAGATTGGAGAAGCCCTGCAGCAAAAGGAATTGATGCCCCGGATGGAACAGCTTGACACCATAAGGAATTCTCATCCCGTTTACGAAGCACTGGATCGCAGCCTGGTACCGGAACCCTTTGAAGAAAAGCGGCTGAAAGAGTTTCAGGTACAGGAGAGTTTTTCCTATGGGGAAAAAGAGGAAACCGACCAAAAGACGGTAGCGGAAAGAATTTTCACTAAACCTGCACCTGAACAAATGAATCTTTTTGAAGAAAAGATTCTGAAGCCACAAAATCGGCACCATTTTCAAATTTTGGGGCAGGTGTTTGCCACCTACTGGCTAATCAGCTATGAGGACAAGCTGCTGTTTGTGGATCAGCATTCCGCCCATGAAAAGGTAAAATTTGAACGTCTGATGAAGGATTATCAGAAGGGAGAGATTGTCAGCCAAAATCTGCAGCCCCCTATGATTATTCATCTTACCCAAAAGGAGGAGGCTGTTCTCAATGAATATCAGGATTATTTTCAGGCTCTGGGCTTTGTCTGGGAGGATTTTGGCAGCCATTCTGTGGCCATGAGGGCTATGCCTGTGGAACTGTATGGAAAAACCGAAAAGGATTTTTTTGAAGAAATTCTGGATGAACTGGTGGAAAACGGCTGCAAGGGAACCCCGGAGGTAATTCAGGAGAAAATTATCTCCATGTCCTGTAAGGCTGCAGTAAAGGGAAATCAGGTCATAAGCAGCAGCGAAATGCAGGCTTTAATGGAACAGATGCTGACTCTGGAGAATCCCTATCACTGTCCTCATGGACGTCCTACCATGATTTCCATGAGTAAACAGGAACTGGAAAAAAAGTTTAAACGAATCGTTTAGAAATAAAATGAGGTAACAATGCAGAAAATGGATGCCGCCAAAGAACTCCAAGAAAAAAAGAAGCTGGTCATTTTAACCGGCCCCACCGCAGTGGGAAAAACCAAGCTGTCTATTTCTCTGGCCAAAGCCCTGGGGGGAGAAATCATCTGTGCAGATTCTATGCAGGTAT
>JBJELR010000260.1:0-9810 GCA_051879255.1 Lachnospiraceae bacterium
GAAGAAATTATAGGAAGGTAATCCTTAATTGGACTTAAAAAACACAAAAAGTTCAAATTTTCGACTTATAACTATAGTATAATGGGATTAAAATATTAGAGTAAAGAAACAAACAGGAGAGATACATATGCGAATTCTACTGGCTGAAGATGAGTTGTCCATGGCACGTGCAATTGCCCGGATTTTAGAGAAGAATAACTATTCAGTAGAGATTGTACAGCATGGAGCAGATGCATTGACTTATCTGGAAACCGGAAATTTCGATGCTGCTATTTTAGATGTAATGATGCCCCAAATGGATGGAATTACTGTACTGAAAAGAATTAGAGAACAAAAAAACCCGATTCCTATCATTATGCTCACCGCAAAATCCGAAATTGATGATAAGGTCCTGGGGCTTGATAGTGGGGCCAACGATTATTTAACAAAGCCCTTTGACAGCAAAGAGCTGTTAGCACGTATCCGGGCAATGACTCGTGGTCAAAATCTAATGGATACAAGATTACAGTTTGGTAATATTATTTTGGATCGTGCTACCTTTACTCTTACTTCTCCGACAGGCAATTTCCGACTGGCCAATAAAGAATTTCAAATGATGGAAATGTTAATGTCTAATCCCCGGCATTTAATCTCTACAGAACGATTTATGGAAAAAATATGGGGCTACGAGACTGATGCCGAAATCAATGTTATCTGGGTTTATCTTTCCTATCTTCGCAAAAAACTGGCTGCGCTCCATGCAAATATTGAAATAAAATCCTTCAGAAATGCGGGCTACTCATTGGAGAAAATCAAATGATCAGAGAAATCAAAATCAAGTTTATCCTTCTTTCCATGACAATGCTTTTTATCCTTCTTTTTTGCATTGTTGCCGGTATGAATGCCATCAACTATAATACCATTGTTGCCAGGGCCGACAGCACCCTGACACTGCTATCCGGAAACCGGGGAGCTTTCCCGGATTTCAAGGATAAGCATATGCCCAGACATATGACCCCGGAAACCCCTTATGAAACCCGGTATTTTTCTGTTTTATTGGATAAGGATAACCGGGTTATCCAAGCTGACACCAATCGAATCAAGGCAATTGATACTAAAGAAGCAATTGAATATGCCCTAGCTGCAGCAGCCACGAATAAAACGAAGGGCTTTATCGGCCAGTATCGCTTCCAAAGCTGTCCTGAGCAAAATTATATTCGGATTATTTTTCTGAATTGGGAAAAAGAGCTTAATTCCTTCCGAAATTTTTTCATCATCAGTATTGGTATGGCGCTAGGCGGTTATATAGCCTTCTTTTTTGCTATTCTGTTTTTCTCACAAAGGATGATCAGACCGGTTACCGAAAGCTATGAAAAGCAAAAACGGTTTATCACCGATGCCGGACATGAAATCAAAACTCCTCTTGCTATCATTCAGGCAGATACGGATGTTCTGGAAATGGATTTTGGAGAAAGTGAATGGTTAGATGATATCAAACGCCAGACGAAGCGACTGACAATGCTTACGAATGATTTGGTGCTTTTGTCCCGTATGGAGGAAGCCGAAAGTAATCTACAGATGACCCTCCTTACTTTCTCAGACCTCGTAAGCGAGGCAGCAGCCTCCTTTGCTGCACTTATACAGACTCAGAATAAAGTTTTTCGATGTGCCATTGAACCGGGGATTTCTCTGACAGGAGATGAAAAATCCATTCGCCGGCTGGTTAATATTTTGATGGATAATGCCCTAAAATATTCTCCTTCCCAGGGTCTGATTTCCTTAAGCGTAAAAAAACAAGGAAAGCAGGTTTGTCTTACCGTATGCAATACTACCCAAAATCCAATTTCCAAGGATGAGCTCCATATGATGTTTGAGCGATTCTATCGGATCGATTCTTCCCGGAACGCACAGACAGGCGGCTTTGGAATTGGCCTTTCGGTAGCAAAGGCCATCGTAACAGCCCACAGGGGAAGAATACGTGCTGCCACAAGAGACAGGAACTTACTGGAAATTAATATCCTATTTCCAAACTCCTAGGACAATAATTTACCTCCTTCTGCTTTCTTTCAATCCCAATGGCCTATCTTCGTAAAATGCAAATTACTGCCACATTTACAGCAGGCCACCGATTCACCGGCTAAAATAGCAGCCTCTGTATACCTGACCAAAGAATTACTGCATTGAGGGCATTGTCCCCCAAATACCATTTCCTCTCCCTCAGTGGTTTCCACTGTAATAATCGTTTTCTCCTGCCATTGCTTTTGTGGCTCATCTTTGCAGCTTACCAGCTCATTTTCTATGGTAAAGCTGCATATTTGACCATTTTGCATTAGCTCCTTAAGCTTTACTCTTTCCTTTTCCTGCAAACAGCCAAGATTTCCCTCTAACCAGAGGGCGGTTCTCCCTCTCCCCAGACAATATTCTCCCTGGAATCCACATTGAGAACACTCTCCCTGATATACAACTCCCATCTCTATCTCACTCCAGATCTGCTCCAACCGCTTACGAAACTAATTTAACAAAGCTAATATACCCTGATTATAATTCTTTGTCTGTGCCAGTAAAGCCTGTCCCGTCTGCTGCAATATCTTTAAATTACTGTATTCTACCATTTCTTTTGCCATATCCGTATCTCGAATACAGCTTTCTGCCGCAGTGGTATTTTCCACCACATTTTCCATATTGTAAATGCTATGCTCCAAGCGGTTTTGAACGGCTCCCAGGTGGGAACGTTGACGGGATACCCGCCCAATTGCCTGATCAATCGTATCAATAGCATCTCTGGCTCCATCAGCCGTTCCAATATCCACTTCTTTAATGCCAAGCCCTTCGGCATTCATGGCTTCAATAAAAAAATGAATGGTCTGTCCTGCATCTGCTCCAACCTGCAGGGAAATTCCTCCTTCCCTTCTTGTGGTTGTGACAGCACCGGTTCCTCCTGTTCCACCTGGTGAGCTTCCTCCCGGTACAGTACCTCCGGTAGTGCCACCGTTTCCTCCTGTGGCTCCACCACCCGGGTTAGGATTGACAAAGCCTGCGGGAGGCGTATTCTGAGCCGGATCATACAGGTCAATCAACCCACCTTTATTCTCCAAATTTACTTTACCTACGAAAATCGGGGTAGAACTATAACTGCTGGCATTCACTACCTGCAGGGGTGCTGCCGATAATCCTCCGTCTGCCACTATGGAGCCTGCACCGTTCGTCCCTACAGCGGTGCCCAGATTATCCACGAAGGTTCCTAATTTTATCATTGTTAGTCTGTTTGCTGTTGCATTTGGCCCAAACATTCCTTCAATGTCTGCTTGTCCTAAACCCGTTGTTTCTCTTAATGCCTCATTAAAGCTTTTACCTGCTCCCAGCTTTTCAAAAATGCGATTCAGCCCTCTGGCAATGGTCGCTCCATCAGGGTTTCCTCCCGGACTTCCGCCGCCGGCAAGATGCCCCAGATACATGGTGGCAATATAGCCCTGGGCGTACTCGCCCATTTTGGGATCATCCAGCCCCCATTTTCTTACTATTTCCTCACCATCTAATACGCCAAACTGCATACCGATAATCGGGTTCCTTATCCATTCATTCCAGTTGGCGGTAAATCCTCCCCCTGCCACCTGGGAGGTTCCTTCAATAAACCACATAGGAAGCTGCTGTCCCCGGTTGTTTGCCATATAATCCGGCAGATTACACTGCATCACCACGTGCATCATCTCATGCATAATGGTCGTTCTCAATTCTCCTGCCGTACGCCCTGAATCAAGGGAACTTACATCGGGAAACCTGGCCGTATTCACTGCCATAGTAATACTTAAGGGCTTGGCTCCCGGGGTACTGGTGTAGCCCGCCATAGCGTAAGCCATCGTATTGGAATTGGCATTGGAGTAGATTCTAAGTCCGATTTCATAGCTGTCTACTCCTCCGTTCATATTTAATGCAGGAAAAGCAGTCATCAACTGGGATACTGCGTTAGGAAAAATTTCATTAGCAATCTTATTGGCTACTGCATCTGATGTATTGGCAATTCCCACAGAACCCACCAGGCTGTTATCACGAGCCTCAAAAACAGTTTCTTCCAGGCCCCCAGACTGCTTCGCTTCCTGGAATACCTCCATTTTCCCTGTGGAAAAATGATAAACAATCTTATAGTTCTGAATCTTGGGCTGTACCTGGGTATTCACACTCTTTCCTCTGGGCCCACAACTCCCGTCCAGAAGATTTAATTCATTAAACTTAGTGGACTGCGCCACCCGATCCACTTCACCTTTTATCTGCTCCACTTCCGATTGCAGGTATTCCCGATCCTCTTTGGAATGGGTTCCGTTGGCGGCCTGAACCGCCAGTTCATTCATCCGTTGGAGCATACCATGAACCTCATCCAATGCTCCTTCCGCTGTTTGCACACAGGAAATCCCATCCTGTGCATTACTCACTCCCTGCTTAAGCCCCCGTATCTGCCTTCTCATCTTCTCACTGATGGCTAATCCGGATGCATTATCCGCTGAACGATTAATTGAGTAACCACTGGACAGCTTCTCACTGCGCTTTTCCAGCCTTTTAGACACTCCTAAAAGGCTGCGCCCATTATTTATCGCTGCCATGTTGTGTTGTATAATCATCGTTTTACCGGTTTTCTCTTTCGTTACTATAAGCTTCTTGTTCGTATCTATCCCACTACAAGCTTTCTATATTATTATCGTCTTATCTGAATATTTTCATTAGCTGTTTTTTAGATTTCCAGCAAAAAACAGGCGGGAGTTTCCGCCTGTCTTTCTTTTCTTAGTTTCAGTCAATTACAGCAAATGTCGTATCGGTTTTAATACCGGTCTCAGCATATGATAGGTAGCCTTTCTCCTTCTGGAAATGCTGGCCTTTCGGTAATGCTTGCCCTGCCGTTCGGTTCCATCGGGCATAATGTGATTGCTCACTTCCATATCCCTTCTGACTACTTCCCGAAGCTGCTGGTTCAACTCCCTGCTTTTAATCACCAGCATCAATTCCGTATCGTGATAGGTGCTTCGCATATCGAAATTAAAGGAACCTACGATGCTGATATCCTGGTCTACCAATACGGTCTTTCGGTGAACAGACTGTCCCCCATGGTATTCATAAACCTCCATACCCATTTGCAGAATTTTAGGCCGCTCATTGAGATAATCCACACAGCCTGCCAGGTTTGCTCCATTTTCCACACCATTAGTCATCATCTGTACCTGTTTTCCACTGGCACAAAGATAGGACAGTTCTTCATACATCCGGTCATCGCAGATAAAGTAAGGCGTATTAATAAAAATTTTCTGCCCCTGATTCATATATTCGCTAAGCTGCTCCCAAAGCCTGGGTTCCTTGAAGCTGGCCTCTACCGGATTGGAGAGAAGCCGCATCCCGTCTACAGCCATAGTTACTTTTTCCCACTCAGGCTGCTCAAAAGCCTCCGGATATTCTCTCTGCAGCATACGATAGTGCTTTTGCAGCTTTTCTTCACCTCTTTTTCGTACTTCCTCCTTCATGCTCCGGGCAAAGATACCATTGGTAGTCAATGCCCATATCTGTTCAAAATACTCTTTAAGCTGGCAAAGAGAGGTGTCTGTCTTTTGCTCCACATAGACCAAAATATCTCTGTCTACGTTATATTTATCCCGAAAATTTCCCAAAAACAAATCATTGCTGTTTCTGCCGCCCAGAATGTACAGATAATCGTCAGCTATCAGGTACTTATCGTGCATTCGATAACTGGCAGACTTCCTATTCTTCATGGTCAAAGGATTATAAAACCTGGCCTCCACATTTTGGGCATTGGCCAGCACCATAAAGCAGTCATTCTTCTTCTGGTGCAGCCGACCGCTGATTCCATCAATCAGCATCCGTATTTTCACTCCCCGCCGGGCTGCATGAAGAAGGGTCGCCATCAGCGCCCTTCCACTCAAATCATCCTCCGTATCGAAGGTAACAAAAACCAGCTCCTTTTTAGCCGCCTCAATTACCCGCAGCCGCCAGATCAGAGCATCCATATTCTGATCAATACACAAAATTCTTTCTTGGCAAGTGTCCCTTTCGGATTTACTCATCGTTTTCACGCTCGCACCTCCGTTCCTGTTCTTGTTCTTATTATAACATTATAACACTTTCAACATAAAATTGGACAGTTTCAGAAAAAATTATTCTTCTGCTTCCGCTGTTTCCTCCTCTGCTTCTTCAATGGCCTCTGATATAGACTGCACATTAAAGCTACTATCTGTTTCCGGTGGTTCTTTCCAATCCATGCTGCGTAAACATATATAGCCTACAATACATAGTGCAAGCAGCCCCAGCATAAGCAGCAATTTTCCTTTTTTCCCCATCATTATCTCCATTCCGCTGCTGTCTCACAGCACAAATCTAATCCCTTATCTCACCGCAAGACTTTCTTCCTCTGTTTCAACATACTAATATGACCTCATGCCCTTCTACAGCTTTCGTCTTTTCAGCCAGATAACAAGTCCGGCAAGCGATAGAGTCAGTGGGATAATTACTACCACCAGGCCTCCCCAAAGCAGTACCATTGCCTGACTTACGATAACGCCATTTTCCGCATAGGCCTTTACCGGTACAGTAACCGAAGCCTCCTGCTCATCAATCAGGGACTGCAGGGTATTGCCAAACAATATACTATTGGTTCCTGACACCATCTGATCTGCGGACTTGGTAAAGAGGGCTTCTGAAGCAAACAGATATAGCTGGCTGGTCAGGGTTTCTGTTTCTACAGCCTCTGTTTCTTCCTCTCCCACAGGCTGGTCTCCTTCCTTCTCAGACGCTGCCTCCTCCATTAAAGTCTTTTCTACCCACACTGCAGTAGTGAAGGGTCCCTCTAAATCCGCTTCTTCCTTTTCATTGGTAGTCACTTCTTCCAGATTCTGTTTCAGATAAGCTGAAGCAGTGGTGGTCAATAATGCGGTAGAATACAAATCCTCCGTTTCCTCTACCGTAATTCCCTGGGCAAAGGGCATAAAAATATAACGGCTGTTGTAAAAATCCGAGGTTACTGCTGAAACCTCTATTGTGGGCAGAAGATAGGTAGGATTCTGATAATAATAGCTGGAATCTCCTTCCAGAATAATGCCTCCCTGCACCGTTGTATTAAAATAATCCAAAACCCTTTGCAGATTCGGCATAACCGCCTGGATATCTGTTCCCGTAGGAAGAACCACAATCAGCTTGCCTCCCCTTTCCAGATAAGCCAAAATCGCTTCTGCTTCCCCGGCTGCCAGATCCACTCTGGGCGCATTGATGAATAAGAACTGGGTTTCTTCCGGCACATTGTCCACCTTTAACAGACTTAACTCCTCCAGGGTGAGATTTGCCTTTTTAATGATATCCTGAAAGCTCTGTTCCAGACTGCTTTCTTCGTGTCCCGTAAGACTATAGGCTACCGGCATTTCCTCTCTGGTAACATAATCAAGGGCACTGGTCAGCTGTCCTTCTCCATCGTACCCACTGGCATAGGTACTGTAGGTTGTATAATCAAACTGGGTTTCGTATAACTCATAATAATCGATTACCTTATATCTTTTTTCCGAAACGACAATCAATGAGTTCATGGAAATATCCTCTGTGGTATATTGCTGATAGAAATTGGGATTAGCTACCGGATCCTGATAGGATACATGGATATGCCCGGAGGCCTCCTGATAGCGCCTTAAGGTTTCCCCTACCACAGTATCCTGCTTATCCTCTGCCTGCAATACATAGATTTCCACATCCTCCTCCAATCGGGCCAACAGCTCCTTAGAGGTATCCGTCAGCTCATACAGCTTTTCTTTGGTCACATCCAGCTTTCGATAGGAACTGGGAAGCTCTGCTGCCATAAGATTAACCAGTACCGATATCCCCAGAATAATCAGCAACAGAGTGGAATTATAGGCTCCTAAGGACCAGTTTCGGGTAGAAAAAGTAAATCTTCTTTTTTGTATCACCTGCACTGCTCCAAAGAGTGCCAGAAAAATAATGGTCAAAAAATACAATACCGAGGCCAGATCCAGGGTACCTGTTAAAAAGGTCTGAAAACGGCTGTAGAAATCGAATATACTTAATCCTTTGGTCAGCAGATTTCCTGTGGAAGAAATCAGATTACATATCCCACCCATCAGATAAGTGAGAAAAAAGACAAAAAGGCTGAGTACTGCCGCAATAAGCTGACTCTCCGTCAGGCCGGAGATAAACAATCCCAATGCCATACTGGCAGCTCCATAGAGAAAATACCCCAGAATAGCCGTATAGGATTCTCCGTAAGCCACAGTCCCAAAAAGGGACAGCAGTATGGGAAGAAAACACTGGATTAAACAGATAATTCCTAACAGAGTAACCATAGCCAAATATTTACCCATCACGATTTTTCCCACCCTAATGGGGGAGGTAAATAAAAGCTGATCCGTTTTGCTTTTTCTCTCCTCTGCCAGGGATTTCATGGTAAGCAATGGCGTGGTAAATAAAAACAGGATGGCAATGCTGGAAATCATATAGGCCAGGTTTCCATAACCGGAGCTTAAATTCACCGCCATAAAATAAATTCCCATAAACGCTATGGATACAGCCAAAAACAGCCAGCCTAAGGGGGAGCAAAAATAGGATTTTAATTCTTTCTTATAAATTGCCAACATCGTCCGTCTCCTCCTTTGCTGCTTCTTTTCCCCCAGCTTCCTCTACAAAATCTTCCTCTTTATCAGTAAGCTCAAGGAACACCTCCTCCAGACTTCGTTCTTCCGTTAACAGCTTCATGATAGGAAGTTTATGCTCGGCTAATAAATAAAACAGTTTTTCCCGAATATCCGTTTTCCCCTCTGTTTCTAAAAGGATTTTACACTGTCCACCGTCTTTATTTTCGCACTCTAAAAGGCTGATTTCCTTTATGGTATCAAGCACCGCTTTTGCCCTGCCCGCATCTCCCAAAAGCCAGAGCTCCAGTCTTGCAGAAGCTCCATGCTTAAGCTGAAGCCTATCCACCAGTCTCTCGGGGCTGTCTACTGCTACCAGCTTTCCCTTTGAAAGAATCAAAATCTGATCACATATTGCTGAAACCTCGGATAAAATATGAGAACTTAGTAAAACCACGTGCTTCGTTTTCATGGAACGAATCAGTTCTCTGATTTCCAGAATCTGCTTAGGGTCAAGCCCCACCGTAGGCTCATCCAAAATCACAACCGGGGGATTTCCCAAAATAGCCTGGGCTAATCCCACCCTCTGCCTGTAGCCTTTGGAAAGGTTCTGGATTAGCCGTCCTGCCACCCGGATAGTATCCGTTTCCTCCATAACCCGATGTATTTCTTCTTTTCTTTTTTCTTTTGGAATTTGCTTAAGCTGTGCTGCAAAAAAAAGATATTCCTCTACCGTCATATCCATGTAGAGGGGAGGCTGTTCCGGAAGATAGCCGATGGCCTTTTTTGCTTTTTCAGGCTCCTTCAGGATATCGCAGCCCTGTATCCTCACCTCACCGCTTGTAGCCGCCAGATAACCTGTCATGATATTCATGGTGGTGCTTTTTCCCGCACCATTGGCTCCTAAAAATCCATAGATTTTTCCTTCCTCCATGGTAAAAGTAAGGTCATCTACGGCCAGATGATTACCGTACTTTTTAACCAGATGAGAAACTTCAATCATACCTTTTTATCTACTCCTTCCCTTTTTGTACCAGACTATAATAAATATGTGAAAGGAAGTTGAAAAAAGTATGTTTCTTTTGTGAAAAAGATTTCTTTGCACCAAAAAAGGGCTCCCCGATTTCTCGGAAAGCCCATAAAATCAATATAATTTTTAATTACTCGATGATGCTAGCAACACGGCCTGATCCAACTGTACGTCCAC
>JBJELR010000261.1:0-1767 GCA_051879255.1 Lachnospiraceae bacterium
GCCACTTTCACCGGTCCGTTTTACATGGGGAGCACAGCAGGCACAAACATCAAAGCCCGGAATCGTCACAATCCTTACCTGCCCCTGGATTTCAATCTTACTCCGATATTCCAGGGTTTCCAATTCATCTGATGTGGGATAGCTTACCTGAATTTCCACATTACGGGCAATGGCCTGATTCACTTCCCACTCCACCCGTTCTAACTGCTGAGTGGTAAGAACACCATCAAAATCCATGGTTACCGTCTGGTCACTGAGATGGAAGCCCACATTATTCAGGCCGAATAGACGATGGACTGTTCCGGAAAAAATATGTTCTCCGGAATGCTGCTGCATATTGGAAAATCGATGCTCCCAATCGATTTCTCCTCTGACCCTCTCTCCTTCGGCCAAGGCACCATCGGTAAAATGATAGATCACTCCGTTTTCTATTTGTACATCCCATACCCTTACCTTGTCCAGCCAGCCCCGGTCGGAGCTTTGCCCTCCCGCCTCCGGGAAAAAGAGGGTTTCTTCTAAAATCACCTTGAATTTTTCTCCTCCCAAAGCCTCACAGGCAAGTACTCTGCTGTCAAATTTTACCTGATAGCCATCCTGTTCAAATAAACGAATCGTTTCTTTCATCAATAATCTTCCTGTCCGTTTCCTACTCTTTTTGCGGTATCCAAAGCCAGCCTTACAGGCTCTTCCTGCAGACCTCTACAAATTATTCACTCTTCCAAGCATCCCGTAATATACAATAGAAGACTTATATTTCAAAAATAATTCTTTAAATTCTTCTGAGGTAACAATGTTTTTAAATCGGGAAATATCTTGGGCCAGCTTTCTGTAGCAGTCCCCATAGGTCGTTTTTAAAAGCTCAAGGGTTTTGGCAAAGGTTATTCCGGTAGGAAAATAAACCCCATTGGTACTTACCCCTTTAAAACAGGAGTCATGATCAAACAAAGGGTATAGGCTGACCAGGGAACCACTGCAGCTTAGCAGGCCAAAATTATCCCTGTTACGATCGATATTCAGGGTTACATAATCCAATATCTGCATCTTCATAAAGTTAGACCAATCCACTGCCATAAAAGCCTGATAGCAGGGCCCTTGATAATTCATGGTTATGGTATTGTAATGGGACAGTACATCCCTGCAGGGAATCAACTCTCTATCTTCCGAGGTAAAGATTTCACAGGCCGAACACTCTTTATCATACAGATTCACGTTTCGATAAACTGAGCATGGTACATTTAAGGCATCTGCAATAAAGGAGGTAACCATTTCTGACATAATTTCCTCCTTAGTCTCATGCTTAAATAAATATAGCCTATTATTGTGTCTGAAATAACACTTTGCTCTGGTTCCTTTATTGGTCAGCTCTCCGGTAAAAATCTTATCTCCCAGGGTTCTGTCAATGGTAGCATCTTTCATATTTCCCGTTAGTGCCACTTGGGAGATATTTACGGAAAACTCATTGTGATAGAGGTTAACATCAGCCCATTTTTCTTTGCTGTTGGTTCTGCTTATCCAGTAATTATCCCGAAAGCTGAGCCCTTTACAAACGATGCAGATATTCATATCATTCTGATCTTCTATACCACAGGCCGTTAGAATCTCCTTACAAAATTCACGATTCAACATGAGAATTCTGTCTGCAATAAACTTTTGCACCATGGAATAGTCCTGCTTCTTATTATGTAAGGATAAAGGCAAGAGCTTTTCATTCACCATAGTCAGACTCCTGTTTTTTATGTTAAACTTAACCACAATATCATCTTTATA
>JBJELR010000262.1:0-9769 GCA_051879255.1 Lachnospiraceae bacterium
CCTTTTTGGAAGAACATCTCGATGAGGAAATCCTTAAGCAGGCTCAGATATATTATGCTGCTCATCCGGAGGCATTCAAAAGAAGGGAGGCTGTTACTTATGAACTTACGATTAATGGTAAGACCCGAAAGCAAGCTGCTGACCTCCATAAGCTGAGCCTTATGGGAAAGGCGGATAAAGGGCTTGCGGATTTCTTAGAAGGGGCTGAGCCGGGAGAGATTTATGAGGATGAACAAAATGGAGAAAGGCGTAAAGTTGAGCTGAAGGAGATTCAGTATAGTGAGCCGGGATTTACACAGAACAAAGGGGTGGCTGTTTCAGCCTATCTTACGCAAAAGCTGTACCCATCATTAATTGAAACGGTAGCAGAAAACAATCCGGTTGAATTTGAATGAGTACAGAAGGATATTGATAAGGAAGGGAGACGAGGTATGTTTAAGAAAAAATGGAAAAAGAAAATGTTTACCTTTACGTTAGTAGCAGCACTTGCCTTTACCAATGTATTGCCGGGAACCTATGGTATGGGCTCAGTGCAGGCTGCGTCTGCCTATGAAAATCAGAACCTGTTGAAGAATCCAACCTTTGAGGAAGGGGTTGAATTGAGTGCAGCTAACGGTTCTTCACATGAAGGAAACTGGTATTCCTGGAAGGCGGTAGAAAAGACCCGGGAGGAGGCCTATGAAGGAGCAAACGCAGTTAAGCTATCCTCCACCAATGCAGCCTTAGAGCAGGATATTCCGAATTTGCAGGTGGGAATGACCTATGCCTACCATATATGGGCAAAGTTGAGTGCAGAAAGCAGTACCGGAAAGCATTGGATTGGGGTAAAAAATCATGGAGGAAGTGAAATCAGGCTGCAAATAGACTCCGCCGATTGGAAGCTGTATACTTTGGAGTTTACCTACACCAGTGAGGAAAAGAATCCCCGGGTATTTGCCTGGGTAGAAGAAGCGGGGGGAGTAGTTTCCTATGTAGATAATGCCTGTGTAGAAGCAAAAAGTGATATCAGGCAGATTACGATCCGTAATGGTGGGCTGGAGGTAACCTTTGCAGATACCTATTCAGGGACACCCTCTGCGGAAAATTTTACTGCAACATATGCCACCAGTGCGGATGCCGATCGTATACAAACACTTACCTTAACGGAAACGGGAGTAAGCGATGGGGTACTGAGGATGTCTTTTCCGGAGATTTCACCGCTACCTGTAGAGCAGACGGTTACCGTAAATCTCACCTATGGGAAGAATAATCAAACCATTACACTGGATTATTCAGTAGCTCCCGAAGAAGGAACTTTAGTGACGGCTAAACCGGTTTTGCTTTCGGCCTCTAACGGAGAGGTAACACTGCTTTTGGATACCGCGCCTACACTGGCTCCTACAGCAAAAGATTTTACCTGGGAATATGGTAGGGAAGGGGGAGAACTTCAGCCTCTTGCAGTGGATGATTTTTCGTATCAGGCCAAAACAAAGACCGTAACCGCAGGCTTCAAGCAAATCCCATCGCTTCCGGAAGGCGAGCAGAAGATAAGGGTGAAGGTCACCTACAATCAGCAAAGTGTGGAAGGGGAATTTATCATAGCCCCAGGTAGAGAAAGAATTTATTATGTCAGTGCCTCGGGAAGTGACAGCAATGATGGACTGACGGAAAATACGCCCTTTAAAACGATACAAAAGCTGAATACATTGACCTTTCTTCCGGGGGATAAAATCCTGTTTAAAAATGGAGATACCTTTACCGGATGCTTTAAGCCCCAAGGCTGTGGTACGGCCGAGGCACCCATTGTCATTGGAAGCTATGGAGATGAGAAGCAAAAAAGGCCTGTGCTGCAGCCGGGAGAAGATTTCCAGGTGCCCCATCTGATGAGCGCGAATGCACTGGTAAAGAATCCTACCGTAAACTATGTACTTTGGTTTTATAATGTGGAATATTGGGAAGCTGGGGGATTGGAAATTAAGGATCCAAAGCATGCTGTAACTTATGAAAATCCGGGAGAGGTATACCGCAGCGGTATTACGATTCAGGCTGAGGATAAAGGGACTTTGGAGCATATTTACATCGATGATATGGTTATTCATGGTTTTCATGGGCCCAGAACGAATATTGGAAAATCCTCTGGCGGAATTACCATGAACGTGATTACCAATGCAGAAAGAAACCGGACACTTTCCACACCTACCCAAATCAACGATATACGTGTGACAAACTGTGAAATCTATAATGTGGGACGTTCAGGAATCAATTTCCTCACTCCCTGGGCCTTCCGCAATGAGGAAAAATGGGGGCCTTTTAATTATGGCACCAAAGGCTACGATTACTTCCCCTATGAAAATTTCTATATGGGTAATAATTATATTCATGACATTGACGGTGATGGAACCATTATCGATAACTGTGCAGGGGCAGTGGCAGAATATAATCTGGTGACCCGGTGTGTATTAAGGTGTAACAATGCGGCAGTAGGAATGTTTAACTGGAATTCTGATGATACCTGTTTTCAGTTTAATGAGGTTTTTGATATTCGTTATGGAGGAAATGACAGTAATCACCTGAATGACTCTCAGGGAATAGAAATTGATGCCTTAAACGATAGAACCTGGGTGCAGTATAACTATGTGCACGATAATACAGGGGGTTTTATGATGCTTTGTAACGTAAGTGATAATTTCCGCAGCTTCGATGGAGTGATTCGTTACAATATCAGTCAGAATGACTATGCCCATCCCAGACAGGGAATGTTCGATATTTATTCAGCTAATTATGGTACCGAGGTTTACAATAATACCTTCTATTTTACCGAAAGAGCAGTAAGTCAGGCCGGCTACCAAGCTAAGGTAAAGCCGGGAGAACTGTTTTTGTTCAGTGCCGTAGGGGCGAAAGAACCAATGAAGTTTTACAATAATATCTTCTATTATGGGGGAGAGACACCGGTAGCAGCCAATAGCTTTGGGGACGATGCCATTGACTGGCAGAGCAATATTTTTTATGGCTTTACCAATCTGCCGGTAAACGATAATCCTGACGCTCCCAATGTAAAAGCAGATCCCGGTCTGGTTAATCCGGGACAGGGGGCTTCGGGAAGCTATACCAGAGGCAAACAGCATTTAGGACGTCAGGTTGATCTGTCCGGTTATGCTTTGCGGCCGGATTCTCCTGCCATTGATGCAGGTGTAGTGATAGAAAACAACGGTGGAAGGGACTACCGGGGAAATCCCATTAAGGGAGTCCCGGATATTGGAGCCTTTGAGTTTCAGTAAAAGGATTTAGCACAAAGGGGCTGCTGCAAAGGCAGAGGAATCATCTCTACCGGAGCAATAGCTCCTTTTTCATGCTTAAATATTGGAAGAATGAAGTTTTTTTGTTATAATAATCTACATAAAGTTTAACGTGAAGGAGATAAATCTTATGGAATTAAAAACAGGAATAATCGGAAAACAAAAGCTTATGGTGACTGAGGAGATGACGGCAAAAAGGCTGGGAAGCGGAGAACTGCCTGTATTGGCCACTCCCCAGATGATTGCCTTAATGGAGAATACTGCTTATAAAAGTGTGGCTGCCTATCTGGGCGAGGGACAGGGAACGGTAGGTACGAAAATCGCCATAAATCATTTAGCAGCAACGCCGGTAGGTATGGAGGTTTCTCTGGAAAGTGAACTGGTGGAAATTGACCGAAAAAGACTGGTATTTAGGGTTAAGGCCTATGATGCCGCAGGCTGTATCGGGGAAGGTGAGCATGAGCGCTTTATTATTGACAATCAGCGTTTTTTGGAGAAGGCAGAGGCAAAAAAGACAGGGGCATAAGGGAAGTTGAACGGCTGCTTTTTCTTGACGAAGGAAAATAAGGCGAGTATAATAGGAAACTAGCGTTAGATTGCTCTAACCCAAGGGAGTCCAAGACTTTGGATTTCCTACATACAGAAATTCTGAAGAAGAGGATGGAGGAGAAAAAGAATGAAAAAATTTACACTGGGCTTATGCAGTCTTTTGGTGACTGCAGGAATGCTTATAGGCTGCGGTAATGCCAAAGATACAGGCACTGCAGAAGCAGAAACAGAAACAGCAGTTACCACAGAGGTAACAGAGCAGACAACTGAGGCAGAGGTTCAGACGGAGGCTGACCTTCAGGGAGATATTCAGGCTGATCCCACTACGGTAAATATTGTTGCGCTTAAAGGGCCTACGGCTATGGGCATGGTATATTTTATGGAGCAGAATGAGCAGGGAAATACAGCAGACAATCAGTATCAGTTTTCCATTGCTGCAGCAGTGGATGAGGTTACTCCCATGCTGGTGAAGGGGGAAGTGGATATTGCTGCTGTTCCTGCCAATTTGGCTTCGGTACTCTACAATAATACGGAGGGACAGGTACAGGTAATGGCAATCAATACCCTGGGTGTGCTTTATCTTCTGGGAAATGGTGAAGAACTTACTACCGTTGAAGAGCTTAAAGGGAAAACTATCTATGCCAGCGGAAAAGGAGCCACCCCGGAATATGCCCTGAACTATATTTTGTCGGCAAACGGAATTGATCCACAAACGGATGTTACCATTGAATGGAAGAGTGAGCATACGGAATGCCTTTCGGCACTTTTGGCAGATGAGCAGGGTATTGCCATGCTGCCACAGCCCTTTGTAACTACGGCACAAATGAAAAATGAAAAGATTAATGTGATCATGGATTTGACCAAGGAATGGGAAAAGCTTCAGGAAAACAGCGAAGCTCCCTCCTCACTGTTAACCGGTGTGGTAGTGGTGAGAAAGGAATTTGCTCAAAGTCATCCCGAAGCTGTAGCCGCTTTTCTTGGACATTATCAGCAGTCTGTACAGTTTGTGAACGAAAATATCACTGAGGCAGCAGAGCTGGTAGGCAAATATGAGATCGTTACCAAGGAGGTAGCCGAGAAGGCACTTCCATATTGTAACATTACTTATATCGATGGAACGCAGATGAAGGAAAAGCTATCCGGCTATCTGTCCGTTTTATTCGAACAGAATCCTAAGGCTGTGGGAGGAACACTTCCGGCTGATGATTTTTATTATCTGCCTTAAGCATCATGAAAAAAAGAGTAAAAAATCAGGATATACGTCTGTGGGCAGTGCTGATCTGGCTGCTTGTGTGGCAGCTTGTCAGCCTGGCTTTAGACAGTGATATTTTACTGGTTTCCCCCTTAAAGGTTGTGGTAAGGCTGTTTGAACTGGTGGGAGAAAGCAGCTTTTGGAAATCTATACTTTATTCTTTACAAAGAATTGCGGGAGGATTCTTTCTGGCGCTGCTTGCAGGAGGTCTGTGGGCAGCGCTTTCTGCCCGTTTCAGAGGAATAAGGCAGTTGCTTGCCCCCATGGTTTTAATCAGTAAGACGGTTCCTGTAGCCTCTTTCATTATTCTGGCTTTGGTTTGGCTATCATCACGCAACCTGGCCGTATTTATCTCTTTTCTTATGGTTTTTCCTGTGATTTATACCAATGTGTTAAATGGAATTATGGAAACGGATAAAGAACTGTTGGAAATGGCAGAGGTCTTTTCTATCCCCCGGGGAAGGAGAATCAGGTATATTTACCTGCCGCAAATTATGCCCTATTTACGGGCCGGCTGCAGTGTGGGCTTAGGTCTTTGCTGGAAATCAGGAATTGCGGCAGAGGTCATTGGAATGCCTAAGGGTTCCATCGGAGAAAGACTGCAGCAGGCAAAGGTCTATCTGGACACAGCAGATTTGTTTGCCTGGACACTGGTAATCGTAGTGATAAGTATTCTGTTTGAGAGGGCGGTTCTATGGCTGTTAGAAAGAACGGCTAAGGCCTGGGAGTAGATTGAAAAATAAGCTTGGTAGCTTATTTTTCAATCCGGGATTTGTGCCGAAGCGTCACAAATCCTTTGATCGCAGAGCCGAATCTGAAATTCGGCTCGCGTTCCTCAGCGTAAACGCTTCGGAATGGATGATTAGTGTAAAAAATGGACATTGTATTAAACCAAGTAAGTAAATCCTTTGGAGAGAAGCAAATCTTCAATCAATTTTCCATTACCTTTCCGGAGAAAGAAATTACCGGAATCATGGCCCCCTCCGGCTTTGGAAAGACCACGCTGCTTCGTATGCTGATGGGACTTTGTCCTCCGGATCAGGGAAGTATTTTGGGGACTGACTGTAAAAAAAGTGCAGTTTTCCAAGAAGACAGGCTGTGTCGGCAGCTTACTGCCTTAACCAATATTCGTCTTACTAATCCTAAGCTGACGAAGGAAGAAGTGGAAAAAGCAATGGAGGCTGTCGGCCTGGATTCCTGTGCTCACCAGCCGGTGCGGGAACTGTCTGGAGGAATGTGTAGAAGAGTAGCTATTCTGCGGGCGCTGCTTAGCGAATATGAGCTTCTGTTTCTGGATGAGCCATTTAAGGGGTTAGATGAAAAAACCAAGGAGCTGGTTATGGCGGATACTAAACGACGGTGCCAGGGAAAAACAGTGATTCTGGTGACTCATGATGGGACCGAGATGGAGGCTATGGGAGCAAAAACGGTAATACTTGGCCCAGAAGAGCAAGCTAAGTGAGAAAAAATATCCAATACACCTCTTGCCCATTAGGAAGAGGTGTGTTATTATCTTAAATAGTTAGTAAAAACTAACCAAGATAAGGAATAACAAATATAATTAACAGGAGGTCATTATGAATAAAATAGTTGTAGTGTACTGGTCACAGACCGGAAATACGCAGATGATGGCAGAGGCTGTCGGCAGGGGAATCAGCGCTGCGGGAAAAGAGGCTGTGATACTGACGGTTGGAGAAGCGTCTTTAGATGATTTGAAACAGGTAAATGTCTTTGCCATGGGCTGCCCTTCCATGGGAGTGGAGGTACTGGAAGAGGAAGAGATGGAACCCTTTGTATGCGAAGTGGAAAAGTTTGCCAAAGGAAAAACAGTAGCTCTTTTTGGCTCCTATGGCTGGGGCAGCGGCGAGTGGATGAACGATTGGGTATCCCGCATGGAAAGAGCAGGAGCCACTGTACTGACAGGAGAGGGGCTGATTTGTCAGGAGACACCGGATGAAAAGGGGTTGGCAGATTGTGAGGCTCTGGGCAGACAGTTGGCTTCCCTTTAACCCTCTCTTATACAGAATGGAAACGGAGGTAAATATATCGCCCCACACTATTAGAAAGACAATTACGAAAGCCAGGGGTAAGGGAGCTTTTACAGAAATACGATTACCCATCAGAGGGAATAACAGAATGCCTGCAGCAGCTAAAAAAGCGGATTTGGGAGAGTCAGTGCTTCCCTCATGAAATTGGTATTTTTCTAGGCTATCCCTTGGAGGATGTCACCGGTTTTATTGAAAACCAGGGAAAAAACTGTAAATACTGTGGATTTTGGAAGGTGTACTGCAATGAAGAAGAAACAAAAAAATACTTTACCAGGCTGGAAAAATGCAACAGCATCTATTCACAGATATTCGCAGCCGGCAGGAGTCTTGTAGAGATGACGGTGGTTGCTTAAGTTCGCCTTTTTCTTTTACATACATACCATACTTTTTTCTGCCATAAATCTTTATGGCAAATACAGCAAAAGTGGCCTATATACCGGAGTACTTGGGAATAAGGCCACTTTCGTTGTATTGGCAGAAATGGATAAGGATAGAAAGAATAATCGCAGGGATATCAGGCAGGACTGAGCTTAATTGCACCGGCAAGCCGTTTACAGATGGTGAGGGCAAGGACGATTTTGATGATATCCGGAATGATATAGGGGAATACACACCAGGACAGGGCTGTCCATACACCAATCTCTCCGCTATTTTTGGTATAAACAGTAATAAACCACAGAGTACCAAATAAGTAGCAGACCAAAAGACCAAGGAGCATGGAAAGAGCCAATACCCATTTCTTTTTTCCAAGAATACGTTCCATAGCCCACATGACCAGTGCGGATAATAAAAAGCCGATAATGTATCCTCCGGTGTTTCCCATCAGATACCCCAGACCGCCGGAAAATCCAGCAAAAACGGGAAGTCCCACGATACCTAAAAGCAGATAGATGAGAACGGCCAGACTTCCTCTTTTCCCTCCCAGGGTACCTACGGCCAAAAAGACACCAAAGGTCTGCAGGGTAAAGGGAACCATGGCAGGAATGGAAATCCATGAGCATATGGCCATGACAACGGCAAACAGAGCGATATAAACCATATCCAGGGTATTCATTTTTGTAGATGTTGACATAACTTGTTTCCTCCTTTGTTTGTATAAAAGTGTAAGCTGTTTAAAAAAGGGCTGTGATAGGCCGGATAGCTGCGGCAGGCAATCAGGCAGGTCTTATGCTGATTTCACCGGAAGTCAGATATTCTCTTTTTCCATCTTCATATTCCACCAGCAGGCGGCATTCCTGATCTACATCAAGAGCAAGGGCTTTTTTGCGCCGGTCAGGAAAAAGAACCTGTATTTCTTTACCGATAACCAGACTGCGGCTTCGATAGTCATCGATGTATCCGCTGTTTTGGGGAGAGGAATAATGGCTCATGAAGCGATTCAGAAACTCCGCTGCAAGACGATTTTTTCCATCCCCCTGCTCCCGGTTGAACAGGGCTGTGGCAATTTCCTTTAGCTCGTCGGGAAAACCGCCTACAGGCGGAGAAACATTGATTCCCACGCCCAGAACAGCGTATTCCAGGTAGCCGTCTTCCAACCCGAAGGAGGCTTCAGTAAGGATTCCGCAGACCTTCTTTCCGGCCACATAGATATCGTTTACCCATTTAATCAGGGCTTTCTTTTCAGAAACTGCTTCAATGGCTTCACAGGCGGCAACGGCAGCCATGGTAGTCAGCTTTACGGCCTGAGTGGAAGCATAGTGGTGGGGACGCAGCAACAGACTTAAGTAAATTCCCGTATCCGCCGGAGAATAAAAGCTGCGGCCGCTTCTTCCCCGTCCCATGGTCTGGCTTCCTGCGATAACCGTATAGCCCTCAGGGGCACCGGCGGCCGCTTTTTCACGAACTAAGGTATTGGTGGAGTCCAGAGTAGGAAATACGGTTAATTCCAAGTGCCCACAGGCCGGATTCAAATATTTTTGGATACCCTGCGTGGAAAGGATGTCTGTCTCTACCGCCAGGCTGTAGCCCTTATTGCGAACCGCATGGATACGGTAGCCTTCGCCTTGCAGACCCTTTACCGCTTTCCAGACGGCGGCTCTGGAAAGGGAAAGCCTTTCGGCAATGGCCTCACCGGAAAAATAGATGCCCTTATTGTTTTCAAAAAGCTCAAGCAGTTCTTCTCTTGTTCCCATATCTTTCCCACCTTGAAGCGTTTACGCTGAGTAAATATAATTTTTCCTCTGACAGTTAAAGTAAAGCATATGGCAGATGGAATGTCAACCATAATTTTAAAATAAGTTTACAATAATAATTCCTTTTCTCACAGGGTATACTACTTCCTAATTGGCCAGGGGATAAAGGCCGATGAGGGAGACAGAGGAAGATGCAGAATTGTTTTTACGGCTGGTATTTCAAATGCCAGTCCAATACACAGACCCTGGCCATCATACCGGCTATTCATCGAAGGAAGGGAATAAGTACTTGTTCGATTCAGGTTATTAGCGATAAAGCCGTATGGGCAGCAGAGTTTGCAGGAAATGCCTTTCATCGGCAGGGAAAAACCATTGCTATCGGGAAAAACAGGTTTGGGGAAAGGGGAATTCGGCTTTCTCTAAATACACAGGAGCTATCCATAAACGGAAAACTGGATTTTGGCCCGCTTTTACCGTTAAAGTACGATATTATGGGGCCTTTTGCCCGGCTGC
>JBJELR010000263.1:0-1756 GCA_051879255.1 Lachnospiraceae bacterium
TATGAAACGAAAGGGGTGGCTATTCCCTATTCTAGGAAAGCTGTTGTCGCCCAAAAATGGAGAGCGATTTTGTATTATGGCCAAAGCCTGTTCTACCCACAATGCTTTGCCCAAACTGAACCAAATTCAGGCTAAAACGCTGATTATTGGAGCCGGACGAGACCGGGTAGTGGGACTAAAGGGGATAAGAGACCTGGCAGAGGGGTTAAAGGATTCCGAATTTATTTTTTATCCCAATGGGGAGCATGGGGTTTATGATGAAGCAAAGGATTTTCATAGAAAAGTGTTGAAATTTCTAAACCCATAGGAATAGTAGGAATTCTTGATGTTTTACGATGGAGGTAAAAATGAGGGTAGAATGAGAAAGGCAGCTAAAAAGGCCGGGCAGATATATGATGTTTTTATCTACGGAAGGGTGCGAGGATAAGCAATACGAAAATGGAGACTGAACGTACTTCAGGATGGAGGAAGAATGAGAGAGTGTATTTTATTATTTCAATTTGAACAGACAAAGCAAAGAAAGCTGGTAGCACAGCTTCTGCCTGCCAGATTTAAGGTTAAGGTAGTGGGACCGGAAGAAATGGATTTGCCCATCGGCTATTTGGCAGGTAATAAGGAATTGTCAGGTCAACAGGAAACAGTGGCAGATGACCGGCCTTTGGAGCAAGAGATGCTGGTTATGGCAGGAATTTCTCCAGACCGGCTGAATGTAGTTTTACAGGCCATTAAAAAAGCAGGAATTGGTCCCATACCCTATAAGGCGGTAGTCACCGAAACCAACCAGCACTGGAAGGCAAGGGAGCTTTTTGAGGAACTAAGGAAGGAGCATGAGGCCATGAAGACACAAAGCAATACCGGCAAGATGCTTCATGAACAAAATTAAGGCTTTTTCATTGACAAAACTTTGGAATAATGTTAGTGTATACTAATAGGATAAAATTTTTTTATGAGGGAGGACAAAAGATAATGAAGAAGTTAGCACTTACACTGATTGCTGTTTTGACAGCAGGACTATTGGCAGCCTGTGGGAATTCCTTTGATGCATCCCGATACATCAATGCATTACTGGATAATTCCTATAAGAATGATTCCACCGCATTTGTGGAGATGAAAATCGGAACCGAGGAAGAAGCTAAAGCACTTTATGAACAAGGGCTTCAGGCAGAAATAGATGCCATGCTGACCGATATGGATATTTCTGAAAAACAGTTAGAGGGATTTAGAACAATTATTGGAGAAATTCTCGGAAGAGCCAAATATACGGTAGGTGAAGCTAAGAAGCAGGGTGATGGTTCCTATGTAGTAACCGTAACCTATGAACAGCTTAACGTTTTTGTGCCTGCAATGGAAGCCTATTATGCGGTAATTGAACAGATGCTCACTGACTGGACTGAGGCGGCGCTGGCAGGAGAGGAAACACCCACAGAAGAAGAAATGATGGCACAGATGATTGACGAGCTAAAGGTTTGTCTGGAAGACGCACTTGCCAATGCAACTTACGATGAGCCTGTAACTACCACAATAACCATTGAACTGGTGGATAAGGTTTATACCCCCAGGGAGGCTGACTTATTAGACCTTGAAACGAAGATGTTTGATGTGGAAGAAATGGCAGATATGTTTTAGAAAATAAGATGATTAAGAGTAGTGTTGTCAGAGCACTGCTCTTTTTTTTAGGAAAAAAATTTTTCAGATTTTTGAAACTTTTTTTGATTTTCAGGAATCTATTCTTATGTATGTGAATATACATAATAAC
>JBJELR010000264.1:0-9666 GCA_051879255.1 Lachnospiraceae bacterium
CACAAGCCTATCCCCCCCAGCCGGTATGTGGGCCTTGCAGGGCAATCTTTCAAACCGGTCTCTATCCTACGCAGACCGGTTGCTTTAAGAATGGAATCTCGCTTCCGGGAGAGATAAAGACCGTAGCCCAGTATATGGAAGAAGCAGGATACGATTGTGCTTATGTGGGAAAATGGCATTTGGCCAGTGACGATTCTGACAGCATCAGGCCGGGAGCGGACTATCGAACCAGCCCTATTCCTTTGGAAAAACGAGGAGGCTATAAAGGCTTTTGGCGAGTGGCAGATGTATTGGAATTCACCTCTCATGGCTATGATGGGTATGTATACGATGAAGAAGGAAACAAGTGTGAGTTTCAGGGCTACCGAGCAGACTGTATTACCGACTATGGACTGGAATATCTGGAGCAGCGGGGAGTGAAGGATAAGCCCTTTTTTCTCACCATTTCCCATATCGAGCCTCATCATCAGAATGATCATAAGCATTATGAGGGGCCGGAAGGCTGCAGAGAGGACTTTAGGGAATATTCTTTGCCGCAAGATTTGCAGGCTCTGGGAGGAAATGCCAAAGAAGAATACCCGGATTATCTGGGGTGCTGCAAAAGTCTGGATGACAATCTGGGCAGGATAATCATGAAATTAAAGGAAAAAGGACTGTATGACAATACTGTCATTATCTATGCATCAGACCATGGCTCTCATTTTCAGACCAGAAATAAAGACAGCCATCTTAATGGGGGAGATGATTATAAAAGATCCTGCCATTCTGCCTGTCTTCATGTACCGCTGATTATCAGCGGACCGGGATTTCATGGAGGAAAAAGAGTGGAAGAGCTGGTCAGTACAGTAAGCCTGCCGAAAACCTTTCTGGCCATTGCGGGAATAGACATAGGGGATAAAATGGCTGGTGAGGATTTACATAGGCTGGTGGAAGGGAATCGTTTGGGAAGAATCAACGAAGTATTTGCGCAAATCAGTGAAAGCCGGGTTGGCCGTTGTATAAGAACAGAGGATTATTTATTCAGTGTGTATGCTCCGGGAAAAAATGGATTTGAATATGCAGACAGTGAGGAATATGTGCCGGATTTTTTGTACGATTTAAAAAAAGACCCCTATGAGTTGTGCAATCTGGCAGAGGATACCAATTACTATTCGGTAATGAAAGAGCTTGCCCTGCGTTTAAAGGCACAGATGGTTCTTGCAGGGGAAAAAGAGCCGATAATCAGAATAGGGTAAAGCATTTGGGAAAAGAAAAATATTAGGGATTAAAGTGCAGAGAGGAGAGGATGTATCTTTATGATGAAAGAAAAGCGAACCGGAAGAGTGACTATTCCAACTAATTTAGATGTTGTTCCCGAAACGATTGAGATGATGAAGCGATGGGGGGCAGATGCCATTCGGGACTGTGATGGTACTCAGTTTCCCGAAGAACTGACGCGTACAGGGGCAAAGATTTACTCCACCTATTATACCACCAGAAAGGATAATGCGTGGGCCAAAGCTAACCCGGATGAGGTTCAGCAATGCTACATTATGACCGGCTTTCATACGGCGGTTGAGAATACCCTGGAAATTCCTCTGATGCAGGGAATCTCCGATGAGCTGATGCAGGTCAATACCAGGGACGACATTAGCCGGTGGTGGGAGGTGATAGATCGGACAACAGGCCAGGCTGTATCACCTAAGGATTGGGACTATGATGAAGAAAAGGGCTGTGTAATTCTGCATGAGGCTGAGGCCTTTCATGAGTATACCGTAAGCTTTCTGGCTTATATTATCTGGGATCCGGTACATATGTATAATGCGGTAACCAATGGCTGGAAGGATTTTGAACATCAGATCACCTTCGATGTGCGCCAGCCGAAAACCCATAAATTTTCTATGGAAAGGCTGCGCAGATTTTGTGAAGATCACCCTTATGTAAATGTGATTCGCTATACCACATTTTTTCATCAGTTTACGCTTATATTTGATGAACTAAAACGGGAAAAGTATGTTGACTGGTATGGTTATTCAGCCTCTGTAAGTCCCTATATTCTGGAGCAGTTTGAGAATGAGGTCGGATACCCCTTCCGTCCGGAATATATTATCGATCAGGGCTATTATAATAATCAGTACCGGATACCCAGTAAAGAATTTAAGGATTTTCAGGCCTTTCAACGCAGGGAAGTAGCTAAGCTGGCCAAGGAGATGGTGGAAATAACCCATGAATATGGGAAAGAAGCCATGATGTTTTTAGGGGATCATTGGATTGGTACAGAGCCATTTATGGAGGAGTTTGCAACCATTGGACTGGATGCCCTTGTAGGAAGTGTGGGAAATGGTTCTACTCTGCGGTTGATTTCCGATGTAGAAGGAGTAAAATACCGGGAGGGAAGATTTTTACCCTACTTTTTTCCTGATGTTTTTCATGAAGGCGGAGATCCCATTAAGGAGGCCAGGGAAAACTGGGTGACGGCCAGAAGGGCAATTCTAAGAAAGCCTATTGACCGGATTGGTTATGGTGGATATCTGAAGCTGGCACTGGATTTTCCGGAATTTATTGATTATGTGGAATCCGTTTGTAATGAGTTCAGAGAGTTGTATGAAAACGCCAAGGGAACTACACCCCACTGTGTAAAGACGGTAGCGGTACTGAATAGCTGGGGAAAAATCCGTAAATGGGGGAATCATATGGTGCACCATGCGCTGTATCAGAAGCAGAACTATAGCTATGCAGGAATTATTGAAGCACTGTCCGGTGCCCCCTTTGATGTTCGCTTTATTTCCTTTGACGAGCTAGAGAAGAACCCGGGAGTTTTAGATGACATTGATGTCATTATCAATGTGGGGGATGCTGACACAGCCCATACCGGAGGTGACGCATGGGTAAATCCGGTGATTATCTCGGCTATTCGTCAATTTATCTATTGTGGCGGAGGATTTATTGGTGTCGGTGAGCCCTCCGGGCATCAGTTCCAGGGTCACTTCTTCCAACTGGCCTCCGTACTGGGGGTGGAGAAGGAAACCGGCTTTACGCTAAACTACGATAAATATAATTGGGAAGAACATAGAGAGCATTTTATTCTGGAAGATGTAGTGGATGAGGTAGACTTCGGGGAAGGAAAGAAAAATATCTTTGCTTATGAAGGGACACAGATTCTGGTGCAGAAGGAGAAAGAGGTCCAGATGGCGGTGAACAGCTTTGGAAAAGGGCGTTCAGTATATATCAGTGGGCTGCCCTACAGCTTTGAGAACAGCCGAATTCTGTATCGCAGTATTCTGTGGAGTGCTTCCAGTGAGCATGAGCTGCATAAATGGTTTTCTTCGAATTACAATGTAGAGGTTCATGCTTATGTGAAGAACAAAAAATACTGTGTGGTGAATAATACCTATGAGCCCCAGAGGACTACAGTGTATCGGGGAGATGGCAGCAGCTTTGAACTGGCTATGGAGGCCAATGAGATCAGGTGGTATGAAGAATTGATGAAGAAGTAAAGCATCAGGCAGAAGGATTTGACAAATTTTAACTTTAGAGAGACAATAGGTACTGCCATCAGGGCAGAAAGAGTATGTGAAATGCGTCTACAAAAGAGTCTGGAAAACAAAAAAATTTATGAAATAGATATGTGTACGGGAAAAATCTTTCCTAAGCTGATAGCCTTTGCCATTCCTTTGATGTTATCGGGGGTGCTTCAGCTTCTGTTTAATGCAGTAGATATTATTGTGGTTGGCAGGTATAGCGGAAGTACAGCCCTGGCAGCAGTGGGAGCAACAAGTGCTCTAATTGTTATGCTGATTAATGGGTTTATTGGGATTTCTGTTGGCAGTAATGTACTTGCGGCCCAAAGCTTTGCAGCAGGCAGGGCGAAGGAGATGGAGGAAACAGTGCATACCTCCATTATGGCTGCCCTTCTCTTTGGGATAGGCCTGATTTTTCTGGGGAATTTTCTTGCTCATCCCTTGTTGGCTTTGATGGATACACCGGAAGATGTGCTGCCTTTATCTGTGTTGTACATGAGAATCTATTTTTGCGGAATGCCTTTTCTCATGTCCTATAACTTTGGAGCAGCAATTTTACGAGCCATCGGGGATACCAGAAGGCCGCTGCTTTACCTGTTTCTTTCCGGTATTACGAATGTGGTAATGAATCTGGTTTTGGTCAGCATCTTTCACCTGGGAGTGGCCGGAGTGGCCATTGCAACGGTAATCAGCCAGGCACTATCTGCGGCATTGATTATACGTTCCCTGTGTAAAAGTGAGGGAATCTATCATCTGGATTTAAAACGTCTTAGGATTAATGGAAAAGTCCTTGGCCGTATGCTAAAAATTGGACTTCCGGCAGGAGTCCAGGGAATGTGCATCAACTTTTCCAATGTACTGATTCAGTCTTCAGTAAACTCCTTTGGCTCTTTGGCTATGGCGGGTTTTACGGCTGCGGGAAATCTTGACGGTTTTTTGTATGTTTCGGTAAATGCCTTTACCCAGGCTTGTTTGAGCTTCACCAGTCAAAATGTGGGCGTGGGAAATAATAAGCGTGTGGATAAAATTCTGGGGGAATGTATAAGTATAGTGCTGGTGTTGGGGACAGTATTGGGAAGTGGGATGTACTTTATGGGAGAAAGGCTGCTCCATCTATACTCAACGGATCCGGCGGTGGTTCAATACGGGTTGGAAAAGATGGCGATCATCTGTATTCCTTATGGCCTATTAGGAGTTATGGATGTGATTCCCGGATGCCTGAGAGGGATGGGAAATTCCCTGTCTACTATGCTGCTCACTCTGACCGGGGTATGTCTGTTCAGGGTGTTCTGGGTATTCGTCATATTTCCCATGGACAGAACGCTCACGAATCTGTATATTTCCTATCCGGTTTCCTGGATGCTGACGATTCTGATGCAGGGAACCTGCTTTTGGGTGATTAGAAGAAAAAAGATGAGAGCATCCCTATCCTAAAGAGGCTCTCATCTTGATAAAGCAACTGAATAGTGTCATCCCCTTATTGGCATAAACAAAAAAATCTCTGATTCCCTCTTTACAAATTTTTTCTTTTGCACTAAGATACCAGTAGAAGAACACGTTGATGAGGAAAGTAAGATAAGGACGGATGCCAGAGAAGAACGCCCATCGTGGATTAGGATGGTGCTGGAAGCGTTTTCATCAATAATTATCCCAAGACCACCTCGGAGTGCCCCTTAATCGGGGACGGTGATTCCGTTATCATCATTAATGAGAGATTCTGTTTTTTCAGTGACCAAAATTCTGAGAGGCCTGAAGGACAGAATAATAAGGGTGGAACCGCGTTAATGACGTCCCTTACACTTATGCTGAGTGTAAGGGACTTTTTGCGTGAATAAATCTGCTTATTTGTGAGAGAAGGAAGGAGAAAGGTGAAGATGAAGATTACGTTAAAGGATGGTTCAGTAAAAGAGTACGCCAATCCGGTCAGTGTATACGATGTGGCTGCAGACCTCAGTGAGGGGCTGGCGAGAATGGCCTGTGCAGGAGAAGTGGATGGACAGGTTGTAGATTTAAGAACGGTGCTGGAACAGGATTGCCGGTTGAACATTCTTACCGCAGGCGATAAGGAAGGGCTTCAGGTGGTTCGCCACACTGCCTCCCATGTATTGGCAGAGGCGGTGAAACGACTGTACCCGGAGGCTAAGATGGCCATTGGACCCAGCATTGAGAATGGCTTTTATTATGATTTTGAGAGTACACCCTTTTCCAGAGAGGATCTGGATAAGCTGGAAGGGGAAATGAAAAAAATCATCAAAGAAGGGAAAAAATTGGAGAAGTTTACTCTGCCCAGAGAAGAAGCAATCAAGCTGATGGAGGAGAGAGGCGAGCCCTATAAGGTGGAATTGATTCGGGATTTGCCTCAGGATGCAGTGATTTCCTTTTACCGGCAGGGAGAGTTTATTGATCTGTGTGCCGGGCCCCATTTGCTGAGTACGAAGAATATTAAAGCCTTTAAGCTGATTTCTTCCTCCGGTGCATACTGGAGAGGGAATTCGGACAACGCCATGCTGCAGAGAATCTATGGAACAGCCTTCAATAAGAAGGAAGAGCTGGCAGCCTATCTGGAGCATTTAGAGGATATTAAAAAACGTGACCACAATAAGCTGGGCAGGGAGATGGAGCTGTTTACTACGGTGGATGTTATCGGTCAGGGGCTTCCTTTGTTAATGCCTAAGGGAGCAAAGATTATCCAGACCCTGCAAAGATGGATAGAGGACGAGGAGGAAAAGAGAGGTTATATTCGAACCAGAACTCCTCTCATGGCAAAATCCGATTTGTATAAGATTTCAGGACATTGGGATCATTATAAGGAAGGAATGTTCGTTCTGGGAGATGAAGAAAAGGATAAGGAGGTTTTTGCCCTCAGACCAATGACCTGCCCGTTCCAGTACTATGTGTACAAGGCCAGCCAGAAATCCTATCGTGACCTGCCGCTGCGTTATGGAGAAACCTCTACGCTGTTTAGAAATGAAGACTCTGGTGAGATGCATGGACTTACTCGTGTGCGCCAGTTTACCATTTCGGAAGGGCATCTGATTGTCAGACCGGACCAGATGGTGAAGGAATTTAAGGACTGCCTTGCTTTGGCAAAATATTGTCTGGATACCTTAGGGGTTTCGGAGGATGTAACCTATCGTCTTTCTAAATGGGATCCGAATAATAAGGAAAAATATGTAGGAACTGCCGAAGTCTGGGAAGAAACCCAGGGCCATATCCGTCAGATTTTAACTGAGCTGGAGGTACCCTTTACGGAGGAAGAAGGAGAGGCTGCTTTTTACGGCCCTAAGGTGGACATTCAGGCCAGAAATGTATATGGAAAAGAAGATACCATGATTACCATTCAGTGGGATGCAGTATTGGCGGAGCAGTTTGATATGTATTATGTGGATGAGCATGGAGAAAAGGTACGTCCCTATATTATCCACAGAACCTCCATGGGCTGCTACGAAAGAACACTGGCCTGGCTGATTGAGAAATATGCCGGTAAATTCCCCACCTGGCTCTGCCCTGAGCAGGTACGTATTTTACCCATTTCGGAAAAATACATGGACTATGCACATCAGGTAGAAGCCAAGTTAAGGGAAAATGGAATTCTTTGCACATTAGACAGCCGTTCAGAAAAAATCGGCTACAAAATCCGGGAGACCAGATTGGCAAAGGTTCCCTATATGCTGGTAGTTGGTCAGAAAGAGGAAGAAGAAGGTCTGGTATCGGTGAGAAGCCGTTTTGCCGGGGATGAGGGACAGAAAACACTGGACGAATTTATTGAGGCTATCAGTAAGGAAATTCGCACCAAGGAAATCCGTAAGGAGGAAGTAACGGAAGAAGTGAAAAAGCAGTAAAATTAATCCGAGGTCTGCTGAATAGTTTTTGCTGGTTCGGGCATACTATTTTCAACCGCCAAAAAGGCGATAAGGAAGAAGGAGGTATGCAAGAATGGCAGAATTAAGATGTCAGGCAGATACTTGTACCTACAACAAGGAGAAGTGCTGCTGTAAGGGCGATATTATGGTAGGGGGAAAGCATGCAGAGTGTTGTGATGAAACCTGCTGTGAAAGCTTTTTTCAAAAAAGAGGGGAAGGGATGACGAATGCAACCAGCCACCCCAGCCCAACCATAAGCGTAGACTGCGAAGCATCAAAATGTGTGTATAATGCAAATTACAAATGTACGGCAGAGCACGTGGAAATCAGTGGAAGCGGTGCAGATACCAGCAGAGAAACCTGCTGCAGCACGTTTAAAGAAAAATAAAAAGAAGGAAGAAGGGACTGCTGTATGATTAGTACAGAGTCCCTATTTTTATCCCTGCTTTAGTAAACGGTATATTTATAGATGAATAGCCCATTTGCCGGAGTGATGCCTTTGATTGAATCTGAGAAAGTATGTTAGAGCAGCTTATTGGCAATGGCTTGTGCGGTAGCCTTTTTGGCAGTGGTGCAGTGCTCGGGATTTTTTTGACAGTACCCATAAAAAAGACACTCAATGAGGAATAATTGTCCAACTTTAGCGGCAATGGAGCCGGACTGCAGCGGACTTTCGTTGTAGCCGCATTGGAGAACAACATCGGCAAATTCGGCAGCCCGGGATTTGGGGAAATGGGTAATAAGAATGATGGGGGTCTGTCTCTGGCGAGCTAGCTTTAGTACATCCTCCATGTCTTTTGTTGAACCGGAGTAGGAGAAAAAAAGAATAGCATCCTTAGGTCCGGAGAGTGCTGTGGCAATTGCCTGCATATGGGAATCTCCAATATGAATGAAATGGTTTGTAGCGGTGGAAAAACGTGCCCACGCTTCCATGGCCATAACCATGCCACCGCCTTGACCAAAGCAAAACACATGATCAGCATCAGCCATCAGGCTTATAGCATCATGCAGAGCTTTTTTGTTTAAAAGTTCCAGGGTTTCATTTAGAGAAATAATATTGGAAGCATGAAGTTTTCGGCATAGAGTATCAAAATCATCCTCTGAGGTAACAGACTGAGGAGAGTCGGGAGGATCTCCAAGTTCACTAAGACGCTCGGATTTTGCCAGAGCAAGTTTAAAATCATTATAGCCATAGAGCCCCAGACCTCGGCAAAAGCGAGTAATTGTGGCTTCTGACACACCGGAGCTTTCTGCCAGACAGGTGATGGACATATACTGGACCTCAGTGGTGTTGGCGAAAATATAGTCGGCTAGCTTCCTGCTGGAACGAGTTAGTGAGTTATATTGTTCGGTTATGGAATCAAGAATAGTTGTAGCCACAAAAAAGCCTCCTTGGCAAAATGTTGTATTCTGATTATAGGATAATTTCATGGTGAAGGCAAGAGAAGATTAAAATTGATAAATAAATCAATAAAAAATAAAAAAAATTAGTCATTATTTTAATAAATACAGTATAAAAATAAAATTAAATCCATAACTGTTTAAATAATTTTGATAAAATGATAAAAAACTATACAATATACACAAAAACTGAAAAAGTTTTTCATACAATAAACATATTGAAAATAACCTTCATCAATGCTATCGTAAGAAGTACAAGAAAGAAAATTTTAAGTAAAAGGAGGAACTTATGAAGAAAAGGTTATTAGCAATTATAGTTACAGTAACACTTGCTGTGAGTTCTTTGGCGGGCTGTGGCACTGCTAAGACACAGGGTGATACGGTACAGGTGGCGACTTCTGATGAAATAGTGGAAGTAGCAGATGAATTTGGTCAGGCTTTAAAATTATCGGTTACCACAGGGGATGGCTCTACCACAGACGACAAGATTCCTACTCCATGGCTCAATCGGATCATGGCAACAAACTTGATGTTTAGAGCCCTGTTTCTTGCAGACAGCTCTTTGACCAATCCACAGCCGGACTTGGCGCAATCCTGTGAAATCAGTGAGGATAGCCTGGTTTATACCATTACCATGAAGGATGGTTTAAAGTGGTCTGATGGAGAGGCACTGACAGCGGAGGATGTGAAGTGGTCCATTGAGACAGCATTGCAGGCAGCAACCTGTAATTCCATTTATACCTCTGTATTTAAGAATATTTCCGAGATTACGGTAGAAGGGAATAGCATCACACTTACCCTGGAAGCGCCCTATGCTTCCATGATGGATGTGCTTGCTCAGTTTGCTATCCTGCCTAAGCATTGTCTGGAAAATGCGGACCCGCTGAAGCTGGAGGCAGATG
>JBJELR010000265.1:0-9652 GCA_051879255.1 Lachnospiraceae bacterium
GAACCCGCCTTTCCAGCTTGGGAAGCTAGCGTTCTACCGATGAACCATATCTGCCTGGAACTCATTATAGCACCGGATAAGAAGAAATGCAAGAATAGGAAGGTACATTTTGCGATGGAATATTAATCCTTGATTAGCTGTTGGAATCAGAGAGCAAATTAAATATATTGATGGGAATGGCATTAATACACATTGACAAACTCCTTTTTACGAACACGAGGAAAAGGGTGAGGAGTAACGGAAAAGAAGGTTGTGTTTTAGCGGGAATTTTGATAAAGTAAAAAGAAATAAGAAAGAGCAGAAAGACAAAGTAGCACTAAGGGTGGTTTGCCTTTTTGTGCATCAAAGAAAAGGGGGACAGAGTATGTGCTATTGCCTTGGTGTGGATATTGGAGGAACTACGGTAAAACTTGGTATTTTTAACGAGGATGGTACAGTGGTGGAGAAGTGGGAGATTCCTACCCATACGGAAAATGATGGAGAGCGAATACTGCCGGATATAGCGGCTGCCATTGAAGAAAAGACGGCGGCCCATCATTTGGAGCTTTCAGCCTGTTTAGGGATAGGGGTAGGTGTACCTGCACCTGTAACCAGCGATGGTGTGGTGAATGGAAGCGCAAACCTGGGTTGGAAATATAAGGAAGTCAGGCAGGAGTTGGAGAAGCTTACCGGCATACCGGTAGTAGTGGGAAATGATGCCAACGTGGCAGCTTTGGGAGAAATGTGGAAGGGGGCCGGAAAAGGCCGCCGGAATATGATTATGATTACCCTGGGAACCGGTGTTGGGGGAGGAATCATTGTAGGTGGTAAAGTGATTATTGGTGAGCATGGAGCTGGTGGTGAGGTCGGCCACATCTGTGTAAATTATAGTGAAACTGACCACTGCGGCTGTGGAAATCAGGGCTGTCTGGAGCAATATGCATCTGCTACAGGAATAGTTCGTCTGGCAAAGCAGAAAATGGAACAGGAAACCAGAAAAACCCTGCTTACAGGGCAAGAAATAACGGCAAAAAGCATTTTTGATGCAGTAAAGGAAAAGGATGCTGTGGCCATGGAGGTAGCAGAGCAGTTTGGAGAATATCTGGGTAATGGTTTGGCTATTTTAGCCAGTATTGCAGATCCGGCCGTTTTTGTCATTGGCGGCGGTGTATCCAAAGCAGGTGATGTCCTCCTTTCTTATGTGAAAAAGTATTATCAAAAGCGAGCCTTTTTTGCCAATAAGCAGGTAGAGTTTGTCCTGGCATCCCTGGGAAATGATGCAGGAATCTATGGTGCAGCGAAACTGGCTTTGGATAAATAGGTGAAGCGGTCTGGAATAAGGGATGGAGGAGAGGATATACATGGATAAACCGACTTTGGTGATTATGGCAGCAGGAATGGGAAGCCGTTATGGAGGGCTGAAGCAGATTGATAAGATTGATGAGCAGGGAAATATCATTATGGATTTTTCTGTGTATGACGCCAAACGAGCCGGCTTTGAACAGGTAGTTTTCATTATCAGAAAAGAAAATGAATCCCTGTTTCGTGAGGTGATCGGAGACAAGGTGGCCAGTCATATGAAGGTAGACTTTGCTTTTCAGGAGGTAGATAACCTGCCTGAGGGCTTTGTCCTCCCTAAAGGAAGGGTTAAGCCCTGGGGGACTGCCCATGCAGTACTTAGCTGCAGGGAGCTGGTGAAGGGCCCCTTTGCAGTGATTAATGCAGATGATTATTATGGAAGAGAAGCTTTTCAGTTAATATACGATTTTTTAACCACACACCAGGATGATGAAAAGCACCGTTATGCCATGGTGGGATATGAATTGGGAAAAACAGTCACCGATAATGGCCATGTATCCAGAGGGATCTGTGAGGTCGATGAAAGACAGGAACTAATACGGGTAACGGAAAAGACCCGGATTGAAAAACAGGGGAATCAGATTGCTTATACAGAGGATGATGGTGCAAGCTGGAATGTGATTGCGGCAGATACCACTGTATCCATGAATATGTGGGGGTTTACAAACAGCATTCTGAAAGAACTGGAGGTTCGCTTCCCTGCCTTTTTGGAAAAGGGACTGAAAGAGAATCCCCTGAAATGTGAATGCTATCTGCCCGCAGTAGTCAGTGATTTACTGGTAGAGAATAAAGCTGCGGTTACGGTATTAAAGACAGGGGAACAGTGGCATGGAGTTACCTATCAGGAGGATAAGCCGCAGGTGGTTAAAGCCATTCGAGAGCTAAAGGACAGTGGGCTCTATCCATCGGTTCTGTGGCAGTAAAGAAAATAAAATCTGTTTGCAGGGAGGATTTTTCTTTGGCTTAATGCTCCTCCTTGCGACTTTGTTTACGGCAGAAGCTGGGAGAATATCCTCGCTGCCTTTTAAACATCTGGGCAAAATAGCTGGGGGAGGAAAAACCGCAGAAGCGGCTGATGACAGAAAGAGAAAAGTCAGTGGTGGTAAGTAGTTTTTCTCCCTCCTCAATTCGCCTGGAAATCAGATAATGAATAGGAGAAATATGGTATTCTTCTGTGAAAGTATGGACAATATGGTACTTACTGGCATGGGTAACGGCTGACAACTGATCCAGAGTGAGGTGTTCCCGATAGTGCTCATCAATATAGCGGCGGACTAAAGAGGCAAGACGGGCAGAAGTAGGAGCTGTGTGGGACAGGGGAACATAAAAACTGCTTTGTCGGGTAAGATGCAGAATAAGAATATCCATATAATGTTGACACATCTGTTCAAAACCGATAGGTTTTGTATCAATTTCGATCAGTAAATTATGTAGCAGAAAGAGAATCTGTTCACGTATATTCTTGAAATTCACAATGTAATGATGATAATGATCTTCCTCCCTGCAAGCGGAAAACTCAAGACCCTCCATACCCAGAACAATATATTTCATTGGGGTATCGGGGTTTCCAATTTCCGTATGTAAAATATTGGGATTAATGACCACAAGGTCGTTGGCAGCAACGGGATAAATCTCGTTTTCAATGGAAAAGAATCCATTTCCTTCAATCACATAAAAGAGCTCCAAGCAGCTATGGCTGTGGCCGATACCATGCCAGTCTCCTGCAAATTTTTCCTGACTCACATATAATAACTTTGCCCTGCAGTGGGTGAGACTTATTTGAAAATCCTGTAAATCGTACCGGGAAATACTCATAAGACCTCCTTTTGGAAAAGACAAAAAACAGTAAGCTTTTTTTGATTATATAAGGATATATTAGAGAATTCAATACCTGATTAAAAAGGGAAAAAGATAAAATTTAGACTAAAAAAATAGGAGGAAAGGGGAAAGGGAAACTGGAATTACACAAAATGCACAAAAAATAAATATATAAAATATAAAAATTATACAAAAATAATAATAACGCAATATATCTAAAAAATAACGCAACAATAATATTGCATTAGAGGGTCGAAAAGCTATACTTACACTTACAAGTGCGATGTTCCGGAAAACATACTTGCAGAGCGAATAATGAATAGTAAGTTATCCCTATGGAAATGGAGGAAAAAAATGAAAAAGAGATTTTTGAGCACCCTGTTTAGTGCGGCAATGACAGCTTCTTTACTCGTTGGCTGTGCAGGCGGCAATGCACCTGCTCAGACTACAGATTCCGCAGACACTGCGACCACACAAATGCAGGAGGATGCGGCAGATAATGCTGGTACAGGAGGAGACGAAACCCTGACCGTATGGTGCTGGGACCCTAATTTCAATATCTATGCCATGAAAGAGGCTGAGAAGATTTATCAGAAGGATCATCCGAATTTTAAATTAGATATCCAGGAGAATGTATATGGGGATATTGAGCAGAAGCTGATTACTGCTGCAGAGGCTGGAGACTATAGTACTCTGCCGGATATTTTCCTGATGCAGGATTATTCTTACAGCAAGATGGCAACCAATTATCCTGAAATTTATACCGATCTTACTAATAGTGGTATTGACTTTACACAGTTTACTGCAGGTAAGGTTGCAGATTCTACGGTAAATGGCAAGAATTATGGAGTTCCTTTTGATAACGGAGCAGTTATTTTTGCTCTCCGTACGGATATTATTGCTCAGGCAGGCTTAAAGGCAGAGGATTTCAAAGATATTACTTGGTCCAAATTCCTTGAACTTGGGCAGAAGGTATTGGATGAAACCGGCTGTCCCATGTTAACCTCCAGCGGCGGTTCCGAGCTGGTAATCATGATGATGCAGTCTGCCGGTGCCTCTCCTATGGTAGATGGTAAGGTTAATCTGGTTGGAAATGCGGCTCTGGAAGAAGCAATCTCCATCTATAAGAAGCTGGTGGAAAGTGGAATCATGGTTGATTATACCGACTGGGATCAGTATATTGCTTCCATGAACGATGGAACCGCAGCAGGCGTGATTCAGGGCTGCTGGATTATGTCCTCTATTCAGGCAGCAGAAGATCAGTCCGGAAAGTGGGCAGTGGTGAATATGCCTAAGCTGGATAATATCGCTGGTGCAACCAACTACTCAAACTGTGGCGGTGCAAGCTGGGCAATTTCTTCCAACTGCAAAAATGTAGAGCTGGCTCAGGACTTTTTGAAGACTACCTTTGGTGGCAGCGTGGAATTATATGATGTTTTGCTTCCCAATGCAGGAGCCATTGCAAGCTATCTGCCGGCAGGAGAATCCGCAATTTACCAGGAGGGAAGTGAATTCTACGGTGGTCAGGCAGTATATGCAGATATCGTAGAGTATGCCAATGGCGTTCCTGCCTTTTCCTACGATGCTTATTATTCTGATATTAGAAGCGCATTAACTGATGCCATTACTAATGTGGTTCAAAATGGTGCAGATATTACGACAGAGATTCAGAATGCACAGGATACGGTAGAGTTTAACATCGGTGGTTAATCATTTTTGAAAAACAATCCTGATGAAGAAATGAATAATGGAGGATGGCGATGAAGACGAAACGAATGGGAATTGAGAAAAGGCATCGATTGATTGGCTGGGGCTTTCTGCTGCCGGCGTCAGTCCTTATCTTTATCTTTTGCTTTTATCCAATGCTTCAGGCCATCCTTCTGTCTTTTAAGAGTGGAAATGGAGCAGGTGCAGAATGGACCTTGAATAACTACACCAGAATTCTGAAGGATAAAACCTTTAAGCAATGCTTATTCAATACGGTGTTTTATCTGATTGTTCAGGTGCCTGTCATGTTGATTTTGGCACTAATGCTGGCACAGCTTTTGAATAATCCCAAGCTGAAATTTCGGGGCGGCTTTCGTACAATGATTTTTCTGCCCTGTGCAACCTCCCTGGTTTCTTATTCCATGATTTTTAAGTCTTTGTTTGCAGACAGAGGACTGGTAAATCTGATTTTGGAGCAAATCGGTTTATCTCCTGTTTCCTGGTTTCAGGAGGCCTGGGCAGCCAGATTCGTTATCGTCATCGCTTTGATTTGGCGGTGGACAGGATATAACATGGTATTCTATCTGGCAGGCTTACAGAATATAGACTATTCTGTTTATGAAGCCAGCAGAATCGATGGGGCAAGTCCTATGCAGCAGTTTTTTTGCATTACGATTCCCCTGTTGAAGCCAACAATCTTGCTGACGGCAATTATGTCCACCTCAGGAACTCTGCAGCTTTTTGACGAGTCGGTAAATCTTACTGCAGGGGGCCCGGGGAAGGCTTCCATGACATTGGCCCATTACATATTCAATATTTCCTTTGTGGAAACACCCAAATTCAGTTATGCGGCGGCATTATCCGTATTTATCCTGGTTTGTGTGGCAACCCTGTCCTTTATTCAGATGAAAGTAGGTGATCAGCGTGACTAAGATGAAGACAGCGTTTTCCTATTGTGTCCTATGTATTGTCAGCTTTCTTTCGGTATTTCCACTGTACTATATGCTGTGTGGGGCAACGAATCCCAGCATCGATGTAATTCGGGGGAAACTGACTCCGGGAAGCTATCTGGTGGAAAATTTTAAGGAATTGATCGAATTCCAGGATTTGGGGCGGGCATTGTTTAATTCCTTTCGCAATTCCTTACTGATTACGCTGTTTACCTTACTTATTTGTTCCATTGCCGGATATGGCTTTGAGGTATATCATGATAAGGGCAAGGATATTTTAATGAGTATTTTGCTGTTGGCCATGATGCTGCCTTTTGTGGCGCTAATGATTCCGCTGTTTAAAATGTTCTCGGCCTGGGGAATGGTAAATACCTGGATGGCCCTGATGTTACCTTCTATTTCCACCCCTTTTATGATTATGCTGTTTCGACAGGCAGCCCGCTCCTTTCCTCCTGACATCATTGATGCGGCAAGAATGGAGGGACTGAGTGAAATAGGGATATTTTTTCAGATGTATATTCCTACCATGAAATCTACCTATGGAGCAGCCATGACCGTAACCTTTATGAATGCGTGGAATAGTTATCTATGGCCCAAAATCATTCTACAGAGGAATGAATCCATAACTATGCCGATGCTGGTAGCCAATCTGAAAAGTGGATACTCGGTAGATTACGGAATGCTGATGCTGGGAGTGTTGATTTGTACCCTCCCCACAGCCATTATTTTCCTTGGCTTGCAGAAAAGCTTTGCCAACGGAATAACAGGAGCAGTAAAATGACAAAACATGAACTTTGTCTTTCACAGGAAGAATTTACAATGGCACAGGCCCAGCTTAGAGCCGCAGTAAATTTTGGTTTTATTGAGGAAGCCGATATTGATGCCATCAGCCAACGCTGTCAGGAGCATAACAGGAGAATAGAGGACAGGCTGGCTGGTGGAGAGGTGGTTTACGGCCTGACTCATTTTTCACTGCCTGCCTATCTGCAATACGAACTGACCAGATTTCGCCTGGATTTTGTAGAAGGAAAGGCAGAAAACTATGAGTATATGGTGATAACGAAAGCCCATAGGAGAAAGTTTTATCAGGATAATCCAGAGTTGTTCAAGAGATGCGCAGGAGATTATTTTGCCTATGAGGATGTAGAGGCAGTCATTGAAAAGAGAATCAGAGAGGAAGAATATTACCGCTATGTGCAGAACCTACTATGTCAGTGCAAATAGAGGAGATGATACTTATTCAGGACAATCTAAGGAAGAGGCTTTTGCTACCCTGGGGGCAGTTAATCGCCTGAAGCTGCAGCCGGGGGACAGAGTGCTTTTGGAATGCGGCTCTGTTTTTGAAGGCCAGTACCTGCATGTATCGGCCCAGGGGACAAAGGGGAAGCCGATTGTGATCAGCAGCTATGGCACAGGGGCACTTCCTTGTATTTGCGGAAATGGTCAGGGAATCTGGTTTCAGGACTACGGGGTGGAGTTAGATGTACCAACCCATGTGTATAAAGGGCAGGTATCCTCTGCAGTGCTTCTTACGGATGTATCCCATCTGGTGCTTTCCAATCTGGAAATTACAAATTGTGGAGATACAAAAAGCCATGAGAACTATAACAGTGCGCATAAGATGGACAGAACGGGTGTAGCGGTAGTGGCAAAAAATGGAGGAACACTAAGAAATATTACCTTGAAAAACCTCTATGTGCATGATGTGGAGGGGAATGTATACAATAAGCACATGAATAACGGAGGAATTTATATTACTGCCCTAAAGCCTGACCATGAGGAAAAAACGGGTACTGCAAGATACGATGGTTTTACCCTTGAGGATTGCTTTGTCTATCGGGTAAGCCGTTGGGGAATTGCCCTTGGCTATACCTATAGTCATGAAAAATTCAAAGAATGCCTGCTGGAGGAAGAATGGTTTAAACAATATGGCCATGAAAATATTGTTCTTCGCAATAACTATGTTAAGGCAGCAGGAGGAGATGGAATAACCGTCATGTATGCACTAAGGCCTTTGGTGGAGCATAATACGGTGGATTCTGTTGCAGAACAGATGAATGCACTGTGCTACTGCGAACCTCTTGAACGTCAGGGAATGGTAGCTGCAGCAATCTGGCCCTGGAAATGTAAGGATGCGGTTTTTTGCTACAATGAGGCAGCAGATACACGACTGAATCAGGATGGGATGGCTTATGATGCAGATTCCGGGGATGGAACCGTTTATGAATATAATTACAGCAGACTGAATGAAGGAGGCTGTGTAATGTTCTGTCTGGAACAGGCAGTGAACAGCATTTTTCGTTATAATGTGAGTGAAGACGATCTGGGAGGAACCATTAGTCCCGTCAACAATCCCGATGCCTATATTGGTCATAATACCTTTTATGTACGAAAAAATGTACCTTTTATCCGTACCTCTATGGATGGTGGGAAATACGTTTTGGAGGACAATGATATTCTCTTGTGGGAATAAATGCCCAAAGCGGGAAGAAGGAAAATTTATGGCTCTATACATCAGCAGGCAGGGTGCTTCGGCTCAGCTTACGGTATTCTCTGGGAGAACAGTGGTGCTGTTTTTTAAAAATCTGAGAAAAATAGCTGGGAGAGGAAAAACCGCAAATATGGCTGATTAAAGCCAGAGAAAGGTCGGTGGTGGCCAATAAATGTGCACCCTCCTCAACCCTTTTTGAAATCAGATAATTAATTGGGGATATTCCGTACTCCTCGGCAAAGGCATGAGACAAATGGAATTTACTGACATGAGTCATTTCAGCCAGATGATCCAGAGTGATGTTTTCCTTATAATGTTGGTCGATATAACGTCGGATATGGCTGCCCAGACGGCTGGTTCTTTTGGATACCGGTGCCAGAGTAGTAGAAAAGTTGGTTTGGCGCTCCAGCAGAATCACCAGAATCTCCATCAGATTTTGGCAGATAATTTCATAACCGGTGATTTTTTTCTCCATTTCATCTAACATTTTCTGAAGATAAAATAGAATGGTATTTTGAATGCTTTTAAAATTAACGATACGATAGTGCAAATCCTGATGCTCCGAATCCGGTGGCAGTTCCAGTCCTTCAATGCCCAGCACAATATACTTAAAAGAGGAACCATTTAAACTGAGTTCCGTATGAAGGACCTGGGGGTTGATAATGACCAGATCATTGACGAAAACAGGATAGGTTTTTCCTTCAATAAAAAAATGACCCTCTCCCTCGACAATGTAAAAAAGCTCAGCACAGTGATGGGTATGCTGCATACTGTGCCAGTCACCGCCGTAGGTGGCCTGGCTGACATAAAGCAGCTTTGCAGTTTTGCGGAGGGAATCATCCTGATGGGAGGATAAATCGTATCGGTGGGTACTCATGGTCGCCTCGTTTCTTCAAAAGCAGGATGGTTAAATTTACTAAAAATATAGAAAGACAGGTATATTATAAAAAGAGAGAGGAAAGAATGCAAGGATAAGAGAGGGAAGGAAGCGTAAAATTAATCAAAACAGCAAGATTGATAAAAAACTACACAAAAAGAAGATTGAATCATTTTCCGAAAAGAATATACTGAAAGAACAGTAGCAGAATATAGGATTGCTTAAGATACAGGAGAAAATGATAAAAGTATTCAGGCTAAAAATAGACGGTGGGTAATAGAGGTTACTCACCGCTTTTTAAAGATAGAAGTGGAGGAAATAAGGATGACAAAGCCAAATATTCTATTCTATTTTACGGATCAGCAGCGTTGGGATACTATAGGGTGCTATGGCCAGCCGCTTAAGGTCACCCCTAATCTTGACCGATTGGCAGAATTGGGAACGGTATTTACACAAGCCTATACCCCCCAG
>JBJELR010000266.1:0-9638 GCA_051879255.1 Lachnospiraceae bacterium
TTCAGTTGTCAATTTTCGGTTGGAATCTCATTCATTGAGATTCCGAGAAGTTATGTATCGGAAGTAATCTATAATAAGATGTATGATATTACTTCCTTCACTAATAGGAGAAATACGGGGTACTTAGCGGAACTGTTTTTTGGGAAACCCACAGACGAAGATACTGACGGATTTCCCGCCAAGCCAAAACGCAAACCAGTAATAAAGAGGTTCGAAGAAAGCAGCGATGATAATGATACCGACAAAGCGGAAGCAGAATTAATCGAACAGGTAAGGCGGCAGATTGCAAAAGAGCAGCCGTTGATTGATGAGTTGGAAGCCAATACCACAGAGCATCCCTTCGAAGACGATGACAGCGATGAAGAGCCGGAACGGAAGAAGCTGGCTACATACGGCAGGGAAGCCATCTTTCCCATTCCAAGTCGGTTTATATTACAGAAAGCGGCATGGAGCAGGCACAGTAGCTATTGGCTAAATATGGCATAGATGATTGGAAACAGGAGTGATGCTGCGAAAAATTTGTTTGAGCGCACCATCTCAATATTGGGCGCATGGGCAAAAAGCCGGATGCGGAAATACAGAAAGCAACCCAGCAGTTCACCGTAAAATATGGCCTGCTCGGCCTGATGACCGCACTGCCCACTACTCCCGGCTTCATGAACTATGAAGCGGTTTACCTGCCGAAAAACCATTTCATCAAGGAGGAAGCCATGTGGAATATCCAGAACGACCGTGTTATGATGGCACTGGCCATGATCATGACGTACAAGCCCATGGCAGTCAATATGAGCTTCCAGCGGAAGTATACCGAGCGGTACGACCGGATGAAGCAGCCGTTTATTGACTGGGCGTTTACCTATATCAACAGTTTTCTTTATTATGAGGATTACGCTACGCTAAGTAAAGAGAACCGGCAGCTCATGCAGCAGAGTATGGCAGCTTTCAGTGGCAATATGCCCATCTACCATATCGCATTGCTGGATAAGCCGACCTTCATCTGGGATTTCCATTCTCTACTGTTAGGTGTGCAGATGATGTTCAGCTTTATGATGACCGACAGCGAGAACCCGATCCGCCTTTGCAAACACTGTACAAAAGCCTTTGTCGCTGGCGGACCGAGCACGGTCTTTTGTTCACGGTAATACCGCAACAGAGGTCATCATGGCACGGGCAGACCACACTTAGAAACACATGAGACTGACCCCATGGTGCAACGCTCCCGATGGAAAAATCGTAAAATCGGATGTGTCTGTTGCCGAGAATTACTTATCTGTAAATGAAATACAGGAATTTAATGAAATCGTCACGATGTATCTGGACTATGCTACGAGACAGTCAAGGCTGTATATCCCTATGACGATAGCGGGTTGGGCATCCAAACTTGATGCGCTCCTGCAATTCAACGATGCGGACATTTTGCAGGACAAAGGCAAGGTTACTGCCGCAATCGCAAAAGCCTTGGCTGAAAGCGAGAATGGCAACGGTTATAACCTTTCTTCTCCTTTCCTACAACTGCTGTTCTGTTCCATTCATCACAAATGAGCCACAGTCATATGTATTAGGTGGCATAAACCACCCTTTACATATTAACTCTTGTTTGATGATTCTACAGGTTTATAGATGAAAAACCTTGATTATCTCAGAAAAATAGAAATCGGATATTCTAAAGGTGGGGATGACACCAACACGCCATCCCCACCTCTTTATATTTCAGCTTTTCCTATTTTTATATACCTTCCAACCAGCATTTAAAACTACCGTCAATCCTATAAGGATAAAGATACAGGCAATAGGACGCGTCAAGAAAATGCTCATATTTCCGTGTCCTAACTTTAACGATCTTCTAAATTCTCCCTCAAACATAGACCCTAGCACTAATCCTAAAACGACAGGTGCCGTTGGAAATCCTCCCTTTAGCATAAGATAGCCACATATGCCGATTACAAGCGTCAACATTACATCAAAAAAATTACTTCGTAGTGCATACGAACCCACCAAAGAAAGAATCACCAGAGCTGCATTTAAATAATGAACAGGAACATTTAATACCTGTACAAAGAGTCGAATCCCAACACATTGAAAAAACACCATTAAGATAGTGGCCATCAGAATAGTGGCAAATATCTCCGCCACCAAATCGGCCGAATCAACAAATAGTGCAGGACCAGGACGCAGCCCGTGAATAATGAGCCCACCCATAAGCGCTGCTGTCACACTATCTCCTGGGATTCCCAGCGTCATCATAGGAATAAGAGCACCACCACAAACACCGTTGTTTGCCGCTTCAGAAGCTATTACACCTTCATAATTTCCATTTCCAAATTCTTCTGGATGCTTTGAAAAACGTTTTGTCTGGTCATAGGCAATAAAAGAAGCAATATTTCCTCCTGTAGCTGGTATGATACCAATACCAGTTCCAATTATACTGGAGCGGATAATATTCCATTTCTGCTCCCATATATCCTTAATAGGTGGCACAAAATCCCTCAGCTTAAGTTCCCGGGCATCCACATGAGGATTTCCTTCTCCTGTACAACTAACAATAATCTGTGGAATAGAATATAGACCAATAAGAGCCGGGATCGTACTGATACCTGTCATCAAGTTAATATTCCCATAAGTAAAACGTAAATCTCCCCATATTGGATCCGTTCCCACAAAGGATAAAACGACTCCTACCATACCTGCGATCAGACCTTTTATCAGCGACTTTCCTGAAACCGCTGCTATAATAGTCAAACCAAAAAAAGCAAGTGCCGCATATTCCGGCGGTCCAAAGCTAGTACACAATCCGGCCAGAAAAGGAGACAGAGTGACCAGCATAAGCCAACTAATTACACTGCCAAAACCCGAAGAAAAAGCTGCCCACCCCAAAGCTTCTGCTCCCCTTCCCTGCCTTGCCATAGGATAACCATCTAAACAAGTGACAACAGCTGATGGAGTACCGGGAATATTTAAAAGAGTTGCCGATACGGCTCCTCCGGCAATCCCCCCTATATAGGTTCCCAGCATCATACCAATAGCAGCTGTAGGACTCATCGTAAAAGTCAAAGGGATTAAAAGAGCTACTCCCATTGTAGCAGAAAGACCCGGAAGGGCTCCAAACACCAGTCCCAAAAATGTTCCCGCCGCCACAATTAAAATCATCATCGGATTTATAAATGTAGAGGCAGAACCCTGAAACATCCTTATCATCATATCCATCATTGTTCTCCTATATCATCACAAGCTCCAGCAATGGCTCCGGAAAATCTACACCAAAGGCCATACCAAATACTATATAGATAAATGTCGTAATCCCAACGGAAATCAATACCGCCTGTTTTTTACAAACATCTCTTTTAAGAACTAGAGACTCCAGAAAAAAAAATGTACAGCTACTAAGGAAAAAGCCAAAAATTTTCCACATTATTGCATATAGGAAAATGCCAATTGCCGTTATCCATGTCCGCTTGTCTACCGAAACTTTCTGTTTCTCCTCTTTTTCTTTCGCAGACTGGATCAAATTTCCAATTAGTCTGACTCCACATAGTACAGCTAACAATATAAGTATTCCCTTTGGGAAATCCATGGAGGTCATATCAGTTCCTGTCGTTACTGATCTGGCCCTGCTGGCATTACAGTAAAGTATGAATGTTCCTAATAGTAGCAGGATCAGTACAATCCTTTCATAAAACCGCTCTTCTTTTTTCATTCTGCCCTCCGTAGCTGATCCTACTGAACCCAAATTTCTCTGCTGGCATTTTCAAGACCTTTATAAATATCACCAATACAAGTATTCAGTTCTTCTCCCGTAATGGGCTGTGATACCAGACCACTTTCATCAGCAAAAGTTTTAAAATCATCTGACTCCAACGCCTCCTTAAACATGGACGCCAATTTTTCCTTCACAGCATCATCCAGCCCTGCAGGAGCCATAATATAAGAAACCTGTTTTAATACTCCAAGTGAAAACACATCATATCCCAGAGTCTCAAATGTAGGCACCTCTGGCATGATAGGCAAACCATCCTGATTAAATACTCCGAGAATCACCAAATCACCCGACTTAACCTGAGAAATAACTTCGCTGGGCTTTAAAACTCCTGCATCCACATGACCGCCCAAAATCTCTGTAATAACTCTGGCTCCCCCGTCAAAAGGCATAAATAAAAATTCCGTATTTGCCGCCTGGCCCAGCAATGTGGCATATGCCTGATTTACATTATTAGATCCAGGAACACCGACAGAAATCATACCAGGTGCTGCCTTTGCCTCATCAATAAACGATTGTGCATCCTCAAACCTGCCACCATTTTTAGCCACCAGAACGATGGGTTCCTCAGCCACAAGACAGATATTCTCAACTTTATCAAGATCGGCTTCTGCCTTTCCCTGAGCCACAAGAGCCAAAAATGAGCTTGAAGCCAGTCCGACTGTATAGCCGTCTGCTTTCGAGGTCAGAACCTCCGTTATACCGACTGCACTTCCGCCTCCCGCTGAATTTTTAACTACCCGTTCAGCATTGAATTTCTCCTTAAATACAGGTTGCAACGCCCTCGCCATTAAATCATTCGTACCACCCGGATTCCATGGAACTACCAATGTAATCTCCTTTTTCGGGAATTCATCCTTCGCCTTCGCACATCCTGTCGTAAGAACTGCCGCCATCGCGATTCCTAAAATACCACATAAAATTTTAATTCGCATAATTTTTCCTCCAATTATATCTTTTCAATTGTTTTTCTGATATTGGAGATATGCTCTTTCATTGCTAAAGCTGCTTTTTCTTCATCTCTTTCTCTAAGCGCCATGAGAATATGCTTCATCTCGACCTGTGTAGGCACTTTACGGTCAGCCCAAGTCATATTAGCACGCTGAATTCTCTGAATCTCAGGCATATAACGCTGGATGATTTCGGCAATGATCACATTGCCGCTTGCCTTATAGATAGCATCATGGAGCTTTCCATCCACTTCATAAATAAACTGACGCTTCTCGTCATTAATATCCTTCATAGAATCCATACGCTCAAATAACTCCTCCAGCTGCTTAAGCTGTTCATCCGTAATGTTGTGAACTGCCCGCTTTACCGCTTCTACCTCCAAAATCTCTCGAATATCACAGATTCCTCTCGCCCGTTCTACGGAGATTTTACTCACAAATGTTCCGTACTGTGGTTTAATACTGACAAATCCTTCTTGTTCTAGCTTTGCCAGTGCGCTTTTTATTGGAGCCCGGCTTACCTCCAAAACAGCAGCTAACTGCGTCTCTGATATTTTTTCACCGGGAGCATACTTTAACTGAACAATACCTTCCAAAATCTTATCATAGACATAATCGCCGATGGTTTTTTTCTCCAACATTGTCTTTTCTCCTTAATAATTTTAATCTAACTAAACTTTAACATATCGGAATTTATTCCACAAGCGATTATACTTTGATTTCCTCAAATGAACAAAGCTATCCTTATTGCTGCAACTCCTTCCATATCTTCAGGAGCCTGTTATATTTGACATTACGCTCGGCTCGTACAGGCGACCCTAGTTTAATCTGCCTAGCACCTATAGCCACTGAAAGATCCGCAATAAAATCATCTGTTGTCTCTCCTGACCTTAATGACACAATGATATCCATCCCATGTTCCCTAGCCAGTCTTCCAGCATGTATCGCCTCCGTTACCGTTCCGATTTGATTAATTTTAAGAAGAAGACCGTTAGCACAGTCCATTTTGATCCCCAATTTTAATCGTTCTATATTCGTAGCAAAAAGATCATCTCCTACAATCTGAACTCCAGACAACATATTCTTTAACAGAGAAAATCCCTCGAAATCATCCTGTTCAAAACCATCTTCAATAAATGTAAGAGGGTATTTACCACAAAGCTCCTTATAATATTCAGCCAATTCTCGAGATGTGTACAGACCTCGTCCCATCAACCTGTATTTTGCCTGCTCTGGTTCCCAGAGTTCACTAGCAGCCACATCCAGTCCCAGACTTACTTTTGACTCGTAACCCATTAAAGATGCTGTCCTTAATATCCACTCAAAAGCCTCTGCTGTCGATTGGCAAGGGACCGCCAGTGCCCCTCCATCCTCCATAAAATTTCCATATTTTTTACGAAGTTCTTCCTCCAGTCTCCATCTCAATGAGCACAACGCCTCCAGTTCATCCGGAAATTCCTCAAACCCGTGCAGAATCATCATATAATCCTCAAATTCCATCCCTGATGTTGAGAATACACCTCCAGCAATCACAGTTGCCACTATATCTGGAATCTTAAGTGCTACTCCTGGCTGTCTTAAATACTCATAAGGAGCCATGGACTTGCTGGCTGCGCCAGCTTTAGCCGCTGCGACAGAAACTGACAGAATAGCATTTCCTCCAAGCCTAGACTTATTAGGTGTCCCATCCAGTTCGCAAAGAGTACGGTCTATAGCCTCCTGATCCGTAACGTCCATACCCAACAATACTTCACATATTTCTTTTGAAATGTTACTAGATGCCGCTCTCGTTCCGAAACCACCATAACGTGTTCCTCCATCATACAGCTCAAATGCTTCATATTTTCCCCTAGATGTTCCACTGGGAACCGATGCTACTGCACTGATTCCATTTTCAGTCATCACCTCCGCCTCTACAGTGGGGCGACCTTTTGCATTAAGGATTTCTCTTCCTTTTACATTAATGATTCGATTCATCCTTTGCCTCCTACTGTTTTATCACTACTACTCTAAGATTCATTACATTTGTTCCTGTGTGCCCTGTAACTAAATCGTCACCCAGCCTTTCCAAAACAGATGCGGAATCGTGCACATGAAGAGCTTTTCCAAAATGAATTCCTCTTTCCTTTGCTTTGATGATGGTACTTCCATCCGCAATTCCTCCTGCCTTATTGCAGGGTCCGTCTGTACCATCCGTATCCATACTTACAAAAGCGTAACCATCCTTATGACGTATCTTTTCTGCAAAGCCAAGAACCGTCTCCTGATTTGGTCCACCCACTCCATGAGCTTCCTGTATCGTGACTGTTGTTTCCCCTCCTGAGATCAACGCGCAGGGAGCATTAAACGGCCTTCCACTTTCCAAAATTTCATCTGTCATACCTGCCATGACCATTCCCACATCCTTCGCTTCACCTTCTATGATTGTCGACAGAACGTAAGGCTCATATCCCAGTTCTCTGGCCTTTTCTGCTGCAGCGCCGCAAGCTAATCTCGGATCAGCCACGCTAAATATAATCTGACGCATATTTTCAAGTGTCTTTACCGTTTCAAGTTCCGGATGATTCCTGCCTAAGAGAAGATATTCTTTTATACTCTCGGGCGTATTGTTCCAAATATTATAATCCTTTAGTATTTGTACCGCCGCTTCAAAAGTCGTAGGATCCGGTAGACACATATCAGGCCATGGCATATCTGGAGGAGCAGTGTCAAAAGTTAATGTTATAACCATAGCTGGTTGTCCATACTGAACCAACCTTCCACCTTTAATCAGACAAAGATGCTTTCTTACTGTGTTAATCTTTCCAATTTCCGCTCCACAGTTTAAAAGTTTTGTATTAATATCCTGAAGATTTTCAATTGTGATTTTTCCAGCAGGCTTGTTCACCAACGCCGAGGACCCCCCCGTAATAGCAGCAAATACCAAATCCCTCTCCCCTGCCATATTCAAAATCTCTATTATTCGATCAGCTGCCGTGATACTGCGTTCGTCTGGTATAGGATGACTAGACTCAAATATCTCTATATGCTCCAATCTGTGCTTTTCACCCTCTTTCACCGCTACAAAACCTTTTCTTATCCTCGAACCCAGTATCTCATTCAATGCTTTAGCTATGGGGAATGAACCTTTGCCTGCACCTACGATATAAATGTTATCAACTGCACTATCAGGTATTTCCATCGTCCCAATGCAGATCACTCCATTCCTGTAACTTATCAGTTTTTTTACTGCCTCATAAGGAATAACCTTCTTTACTCCTGCATCTACAATATCCAGAACGTCCTTGCGCAACGCACTGTTTCCTCCGGCCACAAGTTGCTCGTAGTTACAAAATATGGTACTCATTTTTTATCTTCCTCACCCTTTCCGACTAAATTTCCTTTTCTGTCAAAATTCCAGTAAAAACCTTTCCAATCTCCGGAAATTTTCTCCATTCTCTTCGCCTCTGCAACAAGAGCTTCAGAAATTTCCATCTCATCTAATCTTAAAGTATTTTTAATTCGAACGGCTCGAATAGCCGAATAATCCACATCAGGTGCTGTTTTTATACCTGCCCTTATAACATCAAAATCATTTTCCATAATCATGGGTACCTTACATCCAGCAGTGGTTCTTGCCGTGAGATTATTAGGATACGTTTTTTCAAAACTCATTTTTTCAAAAGCACGCCTGGAGACAATATCTGCTAGTCCCAATCCTGACGCATTTCCATCCGACTCCTCGGTAATATCCAAAACAACAAGACGCTTTGTAAAAGGTTGCGCTGGCATATGTTCTGAGGTAAAACGCTGAATAATATTACAATCCATTCCTGTCCCCGTGATATTTTTTCCTATCTCATCCACGATTAGAATATCTAAATTTTTAAAAGGTATTTTAGGAAGATAGAACTTGGCCCTCTCTAAGAGCGCCGGTTCTTCTACCATAATCTGCTCACGCCCGAATACTCGAATCATACAAATATCATCATATGCATTCTCCATAAGACCTAAACAGAATAACAGATTGGACTTCTCCATATGTACGCGACCTATCTTCTCTAAATTGACCCCCATATTTGCCATACCTTTCATATGACAGTAATCAGCGCCTTTTTGCTTTCCCAAGCCAATGACACTCATTTTTACCATGCCACTTTCATATTTACCACGAAAACTACAGTGTGGCTTAATTCTAGCTATACTAACCGTATAGTCTGCACCAGCTGCATTTTTATCAAAATAAACAGGTACACCTTCCGGTGTATATCCAATACAAACTGTCTCCATGGTAGCCCGCACTTCGACCCCCATCACTTCTTCGGTTATTCCCAGATGCGTGAGAATCTTCTTCTGGTTTTCGGAAATTGCTCCTCCATGGCTTCCCATAGCCGGAACAATGAAAACCTTGGCACCATGCTCCTTTAATACACCTATAGTCGTCTTTACAATCTGCTGCAAACTGCTGATTCCTCTACTTCCCACTGCCAAAGCTATTTCTTTTCCTTTCACCTCTGCAATTCTAGGGAACCTACATATTTCTTTTCGAACTGTCCCTTGAATATCGCAAATACATTCTCTATCAAAATCCTGCCTAACTCTGTACATTTTCGGGAGGCTAACGCTTTCTAATATTGGGTCATATATTCCCATTTTTTCCTTCCTCCTTTCTCTTTGGTTTGCTAGCTGCTAGCTACTAGTATACTAGCAGTTATTTTTCAAAAAAACTATTGACAAATGACATAATTTTTTTTTATTTTTTTATACAATATGCACATATCACAATAGGTTTTCTAATTTATATGCACATTTATTTGCATTTTAACTTCTTTTTATTCCTTTGCAGCCTGTTTATATTCAAAAAAGGCATTGCATCATAGACTAATTACTCATCTATGATACAATGCCTTATTTATATATTTATTCTGCTTACTTAAGACAGCTGCTCCAAAACC
>JBJELR010000267.1:0-1712 GCA_051879255.1 Lachnospiraceae bacterium
CTGAATGCCGGTTTCCCTATCCTCCGCCAGCGTTTCCTTTACCAGCTCTGTCAGCTCCTTCTTTTCCTCGAAAGCACTGATCAGCTCACTGGCCCTCTGGTTATCTGCCAATTCCGGATATTTAAAAATATTATTGGCTCCGCTGGTATAAATCTCCAGATTCTCATCCGCCTTTATGGCTTCTGCTACGGCATCAATCACCTCACTGATAATCTCACTGTGAATTCCGGCCTGACGCTTAAGTGCCGTAATCAGCGGGAGATTAATTTCTTCTACTGCCATTCCGGTAAGATGAGAATTCAACAGAATGTTCAGCTTCAAAAGGGTCTCATCAGTAAGTATCTCATCCACATCCAATATGGTGTTCTTAATTACATTACCTTCAATTACGATAACTGCCAGTAATTGGTTCTTTTCCACCCGGGAAAGCTGGATAAATTTAAGCTTATTATGGTAAATGCTGGGAGCCGAAATCATGGTAGCATAATTGGTGTTCACCGCAAGCAGCTTAGCCGTCTGCTTCAGCAGATTATCCAGCCGGTCCTCCTTTTCCAAAAGGACCTCCTTCAATTCCTCCACTTCCCTTTCCTTCTCTGCCATCATCATATCCACATACAAGCGATAGCCTGCATCTGAGGGAATCCGACCTGCTGAGGTGTGAGGCTGTAAAATATACCCCATCTCCTCCAGATCCGCCATCTCGTTACGAATAGTTGCACTGCTTAAATTCAAATCCGTATACTTGGAAATGGTTCTGCTGCCCACCGGCTCTCCGGTTTCCAGATAATTGCGAATGATGGCCTGCAGTATCTTCATCTTCCTCTCATCCAATTGCAATACCATCACCCCTTTCTTTTGTTATTAGCACTCTCCTCTTTCGAGTGCTAATATCTTCTTACCATAAAATATCATTTACCTTTGTTATTGTCAACAAGTTATGAGTAAAATATTTCTAAAATAATTATAAAAAACTTTTCTTTATCTACTCTTTCTTTTTCCTTGGTTTAAGAGTGTCACTCCCATGGCTATCCCCACAATTGCCAAAACGACCAGAAACAGCACCTCCATACCGGTCAATTCGGTTTTCATCAAGATTGGCATGGTTTTCTCCATCTGCGTGGGATATTTCATTGCCAGAAGGGAAAGGAGGTTATTAACAAAATGCAGGAGCATAGCGAGATAAATACTTCCCGACTTCCAGACAGCATAAGCAAAGCAAGCCCCCAGCATGGCTGTGGGAATCAGTTTAACCAAACTCTGATGGAAGGCCCCAAATACCAACGAAGAAAGAAAGACTGCCCACGCACCTCCATATTGTTTTTTCCAGCTTCCAAATAAAAGCCCCCGGAAATAAATTTCTTCACCGACGGCGGGCATTACCGTAATCAAAATCAACAGTACCCAGAACGGATATTCCATCATTAAGTCAAAGGCAGCCTCCACATTCTGTGTACTGTCAGAAAAAATCTGCGTTAGCAGCCCACTCACCAGCATTACGGCTAAGTAGGTTCCAAGATAGAGCAGAGCTCCTCCTGCCACCTGCTTTATTTTGGGAGGCTGTAAGGAAAGCAAGGCCCTTTTGTCCGATTTTATGTACCACACTAAGGCCAGGGGAATGAGCAGAACCAAAACCTGTATTACTGCTGTTCCTCCCAATGGGTGCTTTGCGGATGCTGCCATCCCCAAATAGAAGCTAAGCAGCAATGTGACCA
>JBJELR010000268.1:0-1708 GCA_051879255.1 Lachnospiraceae bacterium
AGTCCTCTCTGAACTTTTTGTATGCTCTGCAACACTGCTTTGTTGATTCCGCAGGTGGGTTATCCAGCGACCCGCCAAAGATCCCTGCACTGATCAAAGGAAATGCAATACTGTGGTACCCGTACTCTTTCATGACCACAAGTGAATTGTAGTAAGCATTAAACAGTTCTTCAAAGGCATGAGGAGTATTTGCGAAATTTGGCCCGACAGCATGGATAATCGCTTTTGCATTCTTTAAGTGGAAAGCGGGAGTGATCACTGCATCCCCGTCGTTTAACGGAGTTTCATGCTTCTGGCAAGCATTTGTTAATTCTGTCATTCCAGCCTTTTTAAAAATAACACCACAGATTCCGCCGCCTGCCCATAATCCTTTGTTGGCAGCATTTACCACAACATCAACATTCTGGTCGGCGCAAGACCCGTGGATCAGTTCAATTTTACTCACTGGCTTTGAAAGAAAATAATCCCCACATTCATCAATTTCCTTTAACCTTCGCAGCCATTTTTCAATGGATCCGTTTTCAAAGAATTTTTTCAAGACCCCGTCACAGAATCGCTCTGCCCGGACGGCGGCCATGACCAACGCCATCACACCCTGGCCATCCATCTTTGAGACATCTGCTGTGGATATGGATTCAACGCCCCATTCGATATCATTTTTTTCTAATATTTCGTTGTATCGGTTGAGTTCAAATTCCGGGTGGTTTTTCTCAAAATGATATACCATTCTTTCAAATTCACTGACAACATTCGAATAGGCTACATACGGCATCTGTATCGGATGCTCAAGTGTTCCATCATTTTCTTTATCAATAACCCATTCCCCAATGGAATTGTCTTTTATTTTCTCAAGTAAGCCAACTATTATTTCAAACACAGCACCATACCTCCTCATATCTCTGTAATTAGTTCATTTTTTCGTATTATACCATGATTGATAAAGAACGAGTTAATAAATATTCTGGCCCTACTTCACACCATGACAACGGGAATAAGGGTAACAGAAATATTTGTCTTCAGACAAAAGAGGAATTTAGTTCCGGTTTGGTATTCTTTGTTTGAAAGATTAAGATAAAAGAATGTCTGAGCATAATGGGAAACAAGAAAACGAAAAATTGAAAACTATGAATACTATCAGATTGTTACAAAGAAAAAAATATGATATATTAACGAAATGGGAAACCATGGAGCCAGGCGGCTTACCCTCTATATATTTCGGAGGGGCTAACCCTCCGGACCAATGAGGAAGGAGGGCGTTGCTAATGTATGTTACATATACTGATTTGATTCAGATAGGTATATTCATTGTAGCCCTTGTAAGTCTTTGTTATAAGATTTTCAGGGATAAACGAAAATAGCCGCCAACTACCGCAAATAGTTGACGGCGGTCCATTAGGACTATAAAACTTCTATCAGGGTAGCCGCTTCTGTGGTTTCCCTTTTCTATAATATAGCATAGGATATAGTGTGAAGCAATAAGCAAAATTAGAATCGATAGTGTAAACTTATTGTCAGTTGGGAAAAAATAGAGAGATGCTCTAAAGATTTTAAAGTGCGGAAAGGTATTACCGCATCTTTTTTGACCAAATCAAGAAAACAATCCCAACAATCAGTAAAATAATCCCACAGATAATTGTTGCCATCATTACCATGCGCTGCTGTCCATACAGGCCGGCGGGACCATCCAGTGTATGATTGCTGACATACC
>JBJELR010000269.1:0-1707 GCA_051879255.1 Lachnospiraceae bacterium
ATAACTGCCATGTGTGATCCTCTGGTGATTAATCTGGGTGGCAATGTGGCGGAGGTTTCTGACCAGAAGTTTTTCTTTGACTTAGATGCAGACGGAGAGGAGGAGGCTATTTCCAGACTCTGCGAGGACAGCGGCTATTTGGCATTGGATTTAAATGGAGATGGAAAGATTAATAATGGTTCTGAGCTGTTTGGAACAAAATCCGGGGATGGCTTTGCCGATCTGGCAAAGTATGATGAGGATGGAAATGGCTGGATTGATGAGAATGACAGTATTTGGGATAAGCTGAAAATTTGGATTCAGCAAAAAGACGGTACCTCCAAACTATACCGACTGGAAGAAAAAGGAGTAGGTGCAATCTGTCTGCAAAATGTATCCACAAATTTTACGCATAAAAACAGTAAAGGTGAGGTCAATGGGGCAATCCGCAGTACGGGAATTTTTCTGTATGAAAATGGTTTGGCAGGAACCTTGCAGCATTTGGATCTGGCAGCCGGCTCCAGGGAACAGTTAGCATAAAATGAACAGGGCATAATTTTTTTCAGGGAACATAGACTTAAGTAGAAAGGATGGTGACCCTGATGAAAAGAGTAAGGCCCCGGAAGGAAAAAAGAAGAGCGACAGGAAAGATCATTCTGGTCACTCTTCTTTTTTTTCTGCTTTTTCCTTATTTAAGCAGTCTGATGGGTGATGGAGGAAAGGAAGAAATTGTGTCTGCCGATTATGTCAGTGATACCTGGGTAGAGGTGGACAGGCTATGGGGGAAAGAGAGAATCCCATTGGAGGAATATCTGGTGGGTATGATGGCAGCGACCATTTCTTTGGACAATGAAAGGGAAACCTTAAAGGCACAGGCAATCATGCTGCGCTCCTGGTGCTACAGCCTGGCCGGAAAGGAAGACGGATACGATATTATTCCGGGTGGTGAACTGGAAGAAGTCTATCTTTCACCCAGTACCTGTCAGAGAATCTGGAAGGAAGAAATGGAAGCCAACCACGCGCTGATTCGGGAAATTTTGGAGGAAACAGAAGGGATGGTATTGGTTTGGCAGGGACAGATTATAGCACCTCCTTTTTTTCAAATCAGCAGCGGCATGACCAGAGCAGTGGGAGAGTACCAGGCTCATGCAAATCGCTGGAGCTATGTACGTACCACTGTCTGTCCACAGGATGTTGAAGCCAAAGATTATTTGGGTAGAGTAGAGCTTTCCCGAAAAGAGTTTGAAAAAAAAGTGGGCAGACTGTTAGGAGAAGAAAAATGGACTTTAGATAAGATTATTCTTCATCGGGATTTAGCCGATTATGTAAAGACGGTGGAGATTGGAGAAAAAAAGATTCAGGGCGAGGAATTTCGTTATGCTCTGGAGTTGAATTCTGCCTGCTTTACCTTAGAAAAGCAGAATAACACAATCCTTATTAAAACCAGGGGAATTGGACATGGCTTCGGGTTTTCCCAGTACCAGGCCAATGAGCTGGCTAAGCAGGGACAAACCTATCGTCAGTTGTTGGAAACCTTCTTTTCGGAAATTACCATTGAAAAGTTTTAAAGATTGGAAAAAAGGGTATAAAGATACCAGGAAAGGAAAAACTAAGGAAAAAGGAGGAAGATACAATGAAGCGAAGAAGGAGAAATCAGAAGAAAGAAAGAATAATTATGCTGATGTCCAGTCTGTTTGTGCTTACGGCACTTACCATGACCGGTGTGTA
>JBJELR010000270.1:0-1707 GCA_051879255.1 Lachnospiraceae bacterium
ATCTTCAGGGCAGGGTGCGATTCCCTACCGGTGGTATAGCCCACGAGCCGCAAGGCATGATTCGGTGTAACTCCGAAGCCGACAGTATAGTCTGGATGAAAGAAGATAGTAACTGACAGAATAGAATAGTTCTGTTTGTTAAAGTGAAAATATGCTCTGGAATAGTTTGATTCCAGAGCTTTTTTAGTTAAATCGCTATTTTTTGTTAGTACATTTACTTTATTTTTATCTGCTTTCACCTATTCAACGCCCTGATTTTTATTTAGGGCGATTTTTTATACCTTTTAGAACAGAAGAAGTAAGAATTTCTACCGCTTCGGGATGGAGGAAAAAATGACGGATAGAGAATATATGCAGCGAGCTCTGTCTCTTGCCAAAAGGGGGTGTGGCTGGGTGGCACCAAACCCTATGGTTGGGGCAGTTATTGTTAAAGATGGGGAGATGATAGGAGAAGGCTATCATGAGGTGTATGGTCAGGCTCATGCGGAGAGAAATGCGCTGGCAGCCTGCAGGAAATCACCAAAGGGTGCCACCCTGTATGTAACCTTGGAGCCATGCTGCCATCATGGGAAACAGCCGCCCTGTGTGGAAGCTATTTTAGAGGCCGGTATCAGCAAGGTGGTTATCGGCTCATCCGACCCCAACCCCCTGGTAGCCGGAAAAGGGGTACAAATATTGAGAGAGCATGGAGTAGAAGTAATCGAGCAGGTCCTGCAGGAAGAATGTGATGAGATAAATCAGATTTTTTTTCATTATATTCAGACAGGGCAGCCCTTTGTGACAATGAAATATGCTATGACCCTGGATGGAAAAATTGCTACCCATACCGGTGCCTCTAAATGGATTACCGGAGAAAAAGCCAGGCAGTATGTGCAAAAGCAACGCCATAAACACACAGGAATCATGGTAGGAGTAGGAACCGTACTGGCAGATGATCCCATGCTAAACTGCAGGCTGAAGGGAGGAAAAAATCCCCTTCGGATTATCTGTGATACCAATTTAAGAACACCTCTTACCGCCGGGGTTGTGAAGACAGCAAGAGATATTCCTACGATTATTGCTACCTGTCGAAAGGAAGAAAATACTTATCATCCTTATCTGGAGGCGGGCTGTCGGATACTGACAGTAGAAAAAAGGGATGAGAGGGTGGATTTAAGAGAGCTGATGGAAAAGCTGGGGCAGGAAAAAATCGACAGTATTTTGCTGGAAGGAGGAGGCACCTTGAACTGGTCGGCCCTGGAAAGCGGAATCGTAAACCGGATTCAGGTCTATATTGCTCCTAAACTGTTTGGCGGCACAGAGGCAAAGACACCAATAGAGGGAAAAGGAGTTGCATTTCCCAGTGAAGCGGTGAAGCTGACGGGCAGCAGGATAATTTCTCTGGGGGACGATTTTCTGATTGAGAGTGAGGTGGAAGGTAATGTTTACGGGAATTGTTGAGGAAATAGGAACCATAAAAGGCATGGCCAAGGGGCGTCATTCAGCTATCCTGACCATCGCGGCAAAGAAGGTTCTGGAGGATGCCCATGTGGGAGACAGTATTGCAGTTAACGGTGTCTGTCTGACGGTAACTTCTTTTGGGGCAGACTGCTTTACGGCAGACGTTATGCATGAGACCTTAAACCGTTCTGCGCTTTCTCAGCTAAAGAGTGGAAGTCGTGTAAATCTGGAGCGGGCAATGGCGGCTGACGGACGTTTTGGTGGACA
>JBJELR010000271.1:0-9378 GCA_051879255.1 Lachnospiraceae bacterium
AAACCCCAGTGTCATAAGACACTGGGGACGAAAATTTCCGCGGTACCACCCACATTTCCGATTCATCGGCCACTCTAAAGACTTAACGTGTCTGCTCCGTCTTACCCTAATAGTCTAAATATGTTCAGGCAAGAAGCTAGGGTGGGAAATTCATCATATATCTGAACTTAAGGAAGCTTACAGCCAACGACTTCCTCTCTCTTAAAGAAGATATACTCTTACTTGACACCTTCATGGCTTTTTCTCTTTTTCTTTTCCATCATAGTGAAAATTCAAGGCTCTGTCAAGTCTTATTTCTATCTGCCTAAACAAAAGAAATTCACTTTTTTCAATAGTATCTGCGTACCTGCTCTCTGGTATAGGTTTTGTATTCCTCGTTGGCCGTTACCGCCTGGTAGACTGCCTCAAAGTTTGGCAGTAGGGTTCGCAGTGAGTTAACCAGGGCTTTTAACCCCTTCTCCCGGCCCATCCTCTCGCCTCGCTGCTGTCCAATCCTCTCACCATCCTCTACACCCAACTCATACTCGGCCTGTCTTAACAGCTTTAGCTCCCTTTCCTCATCATACTCGAATATACTCATTGCCACTACCTCCCTCCGGTTGGCTTCTAAAAACTCCGCCAGAACTCCTTCCCGGATACATTCTGTTACTGCCTGCTCCACCGCCTCTTCCAGAGGCTTATTTTCTTCATCTGTATATCTTCGGATTCTATCCACGAACTCCATATATTCCCCTAAGCTGCGGCATTCCTCCTTCAGCCTCCGGTTGTAGCCATGGTTGATGTTTAGCACCTCCACTAAGAGTTCCAGCATGGGACTCTCCTCTGCCACCTCGTACAAATCTGAAAGCTTTAACAACTGCCTCTCCGGCTGTTTTGCGGTTCCGTTGTAAAAGACCACAAAGCGGGGCGCCGGTATCTTCACCTTCCTCCTTCCATAAAGAGACCGCTTTGCCACCAGCTTCTCATACTCTCTGGACACATAAAATAAATCTCTTAGCGGAAGGTTGGGATTAGGAGTAGACTGGTGCTCGTACAGATTCAGACGATGCTCCAGCAGGAAGGCCACATCATTCTTCATGGCCATGTAAATAGCATTCTCTAAGGTCACTATGATCAGCTCCTCAGGATTTTGATAGTGGCTGTGGTTAAGCCCATTGTAAAGGGTCAACAGCTTCCTTTTATCCTTGAACAACAGAGAGAATATTGTGCTTTTATATTCTCTGTTAGGAAGCAGACCCCTGTCCCTTACTTCTGAAGCTTTCAGGATAGCCTGCACATCTCCTTCTGTCCGAATAGCCTGCATTTCCTTGTCTGCCTGGTTTTCCCCGGTTCTTCTGTTTGCTTTGGTTTCCTTTTTCATTTGTACCTCCTGACCGACAAAAGGCTTTCCAAACATACATCACCGGGTACCGGAAAGTCATCCACAACCTCATACAGTCTGGATGATTTCATTTATCTACATAAAAAGAGGTATACCGGCAGTCCGTCCAATACAGTTCCTTAGAAAATCTCCTGCCCTGATAGATTTGTCCGCATAGATTTTCTAAAGAAATGAATAAAGACGGCTTGTGCCGAAAGATTAGAACTTCTATTGCTTAACGTAATAATAGCATAAAATAATCAGCTTTGTAAATGTCTTAAGAAGAAAATACTATATCCGTTTTCCTACTACCACAAATCTTCCATCCTCTACCTGATAAGAACAGCAGGAAAGTGTAATAAATTCATCCCCAAATTCTGCGGTAACACCTGTATCATACAGAGACATTTCCTTGATATTATTGTACCAGTCATCAAATGCTTCCCGGGTATCTGCCTGAAAAAATTGATAGTATTTGAATACATCATCTTCTTCATAATAAACCTGCGTGTAAAATGCCGCAATTAGTTCATACTCCCTCTCCTCATACAGACTATCAAAGCGAATAATGTTGTGCTTTTTTCCATACTTTTCATCGGCGTAAAGACGCAGTCTGCCAAACATTTCCCCGGTTCTTATGGTATGTCCGTGGATAATCAGATTCGTGGAGGGGGCTGTACCATTTTTATAATCAAAGGCTTTGGTTCCTGTCCCCATTCGAGAATCTGTATCCAGGATCAGACAGCCATTCTTATTTTTCTTTCCATAAAAATCATAGTTCAGATAGTAGGATTCATCCTCCATTGTCTGCATAACCGGATAGTCAATGATAGTATCATTAATGGTAAGCCATCCTACCATATCCTGATTGATGGCATAAATAGATTCATATTTCTGTAAAATATCCGGCCTTTCTATGGATATCTCTATTCCCTGAATTACCTGCAGGGTCTTTGAAAAAACGTCTCCAATTCCAGCAGTCTGCTTCCTGTTTTCCTCCCCAGCAGTCCGGTTTCCTTCTTCCTTCATCTTAAGCAGGCTCTTTTGGGTATTCCTTGTACTGGTGTTCTGCCATAAATCAAGGCTTCCATATCCTGCCAGTGCTGCCAACGAGAAAACAAATGCTACAGAGAATAGCCGATGGGCATGCTTTCGAATCTTTGCCAGCAGCTTCCTTCTTCTTTTTCTTCTTTCCCTCCTTTTTTTCTGAAGCCTCTTTCGCTGAATTGGGGTTTTCCGAATCCTTCTTCGTTTTTTTCGCTTTTTTTTCTTTTTTCTTTCTTCTTCCATTTATCGAATCAACTTTCCTTTTCTTCCTGTTTCCCTTTATCCATATGGATATTAACGGATATACATTACGAAAAAAGCGAGACTTGCTCGCTTTATTGATAATATCCTTTTATATTCTTATTTCTCATTTCTTTCAATGTTAAGATACCGGATCATTTTCCCTTAATACTCAAATATATATATTATTTTTATTATATGATATGTCCACTAAAATAACAAGGGAAATCCCAAATTTTCAACTATTTTACTTATTACCAATAGCCATATACTATTTTTATCCTTTTAATGTTAGACTCTGGCTCTTCTTTTTAGTAACCAAAGTACCAGCACCTGATAACATTGTCAGCCCTATGAGCCAGAAAATGGCATCCTGCTTATGAATATTTGTTATTTGCGTTTAATCTCATAATTGCGAAAAAAAATTGCAACATAGTGATTTCGATAATTGCAATCAATTCTCAAGCACACGTTCCACTATTATTAGGATAGTAGTAATTTATCGCAAAATGATATGGAACATCTGGAAACCTCAAAGGATGGAGATGCAAAAATCGGTCATAAAACAGCCGATACATCTTTCTTTGGATATAAGACTCATATTGCCATGACAGAAGAACGGATCATTACGGCAGCAACGGTTACCAGCGGAGAGAAAACAGACGGAAAAGAATTGCCGGCGTTGATTCAGAAAAGCCGAGAAGCGGGGATGGAAATTGAAACCGTAATTGGAGACAAAGCGTATTCAAGCAAAGAAAATATAGATGCAGCTAAAGATGGAGATTATGAACTTATATCCCGATTAAACAGTATTGTTACCCAAGGGAATCGTACAAAGCCAGATGAGTTTGAGTTTAATAAAGATGCAGGTATGTACCAATGTAAGGCGGGGCATCTGGCAATACGAAAAGCAAAAGACAGCAGGAAATCAGAGGGTAAAAATCCAAGAGTCGTATATTTTTTCGATGTTGAGAAATGTAAAAGATGTCCGTATCGGGAGGGTTGCTATAAAGAAGGTGCGAAGTCAAAGCAATATACGGAAACCCTTATCTGTGACAGTCATAGTGAACAGGCACAATTTCAGGAAACGCAATATTTCAAAAGCAAGGCAAAAGAGCGATATAAAATAAAGGCCAAGAATAGCGAATTAAAACATAGACATGGTTATGACGTTGCGTTATCGTCAGGTCTTATTGGCATGGAAATGCAGGGAGCAATGACTATATTTGCAGTAAACCTTAAAAGGATCATAAAGTTAATGGGAGAAAAATAATCAGGTTCAGCATATAATTCAATCAAATAGAATTCAGAAAATCCACCAGAACTCAATTTGAGACTGGTGGATTTCTTATGTCCTTTAAAATAGAATTTGAAAAACCTATGTTTTTCAGTGCCCTCTCATAAGACACTGGGGAGAAAAAATAATCTAAACTATTCAGATGGGCAATTTTTCCATTTCTATCTTGCTACTTTTCGTTTCTTTTGGGTAAGCAGAGTACCCGCACCTGATATCATTGTCAGCCCTATGAGCCAGAAAATAGCATCCTGCTTTCCGGTCTTTGGTACAGCATCCTTTTGCTTTCCCTCCCCTATGGTAAAGGTAGTCCTAGCTGAGCCATCAGTCCATACAATCTGGAGAGTATAGGTTCCTGCAGGTAAGGTGTTTAAGTAGCTTTCTTTTAAGGTAACAATGGTAGAACCTTCGGCTAGCTCATAATGAATACCTTCCAGCCGACTGTCATCTACAATGACTTCTACAAATTTCCTGAACTCTCCAGTACCTCTAAAGCTTAGATTGTTTTCTATAGTTCCTTCAATTCCTATGTTTCCTATGTTTCCTAAATTTCCTGTATTCACTGACCAGTTACTGTCTGCACCTTCAATAATTTGGTACCTCAGTACATAGGATTCAGCCGTTGCCACGTTACCTGTCGGCGCATTAGCGTTGGCAGTTGTTGTAGTTGTTGTGGTAGTTGTAGTTCCACCTGCGGTATTATCAGTTGTGCCACCGCCTGTGTTTCCACCGGTATTACCACCTGTGCCGCCGGGATTACCGCCTGTGTTTCCACCTGTGCCGCCGGGATTACCGCCTGTGCCACCGCCGGGGTTTCCACCTGTTCCACCACCGGGGTTTCCACCTGTACCGCTGCCGGGATTGGAGCCTCCACCTTGAGGAAGGTTAATGATGTACTCGAAGGTTGCCACTGAACTATTATTCATTCCACTCTTTACGGTAATCGCCTTAATTATAGTTGTAACGGACTGTCCTTCTACTCCTGTAATGGTAATAGGACCCGTATATTCCATTGAACCAGTACTGGGTTCACTTCCATCTGTAGTATAGTAAATCTTAGCATCCTGGGTAGGTGGGATGAGACTTACCTGCTGATTAGCCGTATAAGTACCTGTACCCGGTCTGGCCACCGGTGCTCCAGCAGTAGGAAGCACAACCTGCGGTATGTTAATGGTATAGATGAACTCCACAACTGCACTATCCTGCATACCACTCTTTTTCGCAATAGCCTTAATCACAGTAGTAACGGACTGTCCCTCTGTTCCCGTAACGTCAATCGGCCCTACATATTCTACTGCACTCCCACTTGTACCTGGGTCAGTACCATCTGTAGTATAATAAATCGTGGCATCTGTTGTGGGTGGAACAAGGTATACCGTCTGGTTAGTACTGTAGGTGCCTGTTCCCGGAGTAGCCTGTGGTGTTCCCAAAACATCTGCCGGATTGACGGTCACATCAACAGTTGTTGTCAGTCCAATACCATTCTTATCTTCAATCCAAGATGGAAGTATCACCGTTCCCTGTATACTGCCATTCCATCCCGTCACTATAGTAGAATCATAGCCTGAGTCAGCCACACTAGCCCATGTTACCGTAGCTTTGGCGGTCTGACCTCCTCCATAGGTAATATCAACCTCAGGATAGGTAGTGCCCAATAAGCTGTTAAGGTTATCTACAGTGGTTCCACTCTGAACACCGGAAATTGGAGCCGGTGCTGTAATCCCCTCCAGTGCTGCCTTGTCTGTAGGGCTAAAGGTATGTTTAACCGATATACTTTCACCTGTGTTATTAATAACTCCTCCAGTTGCCGGAACCCCACCTATTGTTACATTTACCCCTTGGGAAAAGGCATAGCCTATATTGGAAACAAGAGTAAACTCTGCTGTATATTCACTGTTATAATCGGCTATGGCAACAGGACCATTGGCATCCGTCCAGGTGATACTGGGGGCGACAGTAGTGATATTGGGGGTACTTACGCTACCTGTGAGTGCAAGAGCAGTACCGGCCACCGGCGGATCAATAGTAATCTCAACATCGTTAATTTCTATACCGGCAATAACCGTTACCTGTACCTTTACCTCTAGGCTTTTGTTATCGTCATCAATATCCAGACCATTTAAGTCAACCCTACCCTTTACCTCAAATGTCTGCTCTGTCCTTATATTAGGATCATAGGTAAAACTTGCAAGATCCCAAATTATAGGAGCTGTAGTCTGACTATTATCTTCCAGATTAAGCGTAGCAGTTGCATAAAGCCCGAAACTCTGAGCACTCGCAGGTGTTCCATTGGCAATATTTGAAATCGGAGTCAATGAATCAATGGAAAGCAATTTTTTCAATCTTGTTTTTACATTATGTTGGATAGTGGTCTTATAGTAGTCTCCATTGGTACCATTAATCAGGTTATCAGCTGAACCAGAAGCTGGCACTCCATTTATCTTAATTTCTGCTCCTCCACCTAAGAAATATTGCTGGTCATTTACTTCTAATACTATCTTTGCTTTATAATCAGCATTAAAATCCGGAGTAGGATTAGTAACTGGTATACCATTAGTATCTTCCCATGAAGTACTAATAGTAATTTTATCCTTCAAAGAAGAATTTTGGTTTCCATTAACCTTCACTATTTCAGCCTGTGGAAAAGCAAGCAAAGGATCAGCGGTATTTGGTTCAGGATCTCCAATCTTAATATCCACACTGTCAATCTTGGTTACATTTTTTACATCGCTAAGCAAGAGCTCCAATGGTTCGCTGACGTAGTCAGTCTTTTTTGTCCCATTATTCTCCTCTGCCATGATATAAATATGATAATCTGTTCCAAGCTGCTGATTTTCATACCCATTTGGAAGGGTAAATGTACCAGTTCCACTCGTCGAATCTTTAACCGTAGTTTTACTACCATCTTCTTTTCTGATATTCTGTAAAGCTCCATAATAAAGAATCTCTGTATTCGGGTCTGAAAAGGTACCATTCGTTAACATTACAGATATTTGGTTCGTTCCATTTCCATTATGTTCATAAGGTACAACTATAGTAGCACCATTTCTTGCCACCCAACCTCTAGAGTCAATACTCACAGTTTTATTACTATCCTTCAAGGTCAATTTCCAGTACTGTTCCGTACTATCCACTATTTTCCCCTGATTCAAATCTAAAGCCTTATTTAAACTATCTTCAGAGGTAAACATAATTGATGCATCATCTCCGTTTAGATTAAATGCAGGAGAATATGCCAACGGATTATTGTTAGCTCTTTGTGACAGCCCTGTTCCGTTAGTCAAACCGGCAATATTTATACCCGCATTTGAACGCAATAATTGATGTGTTGAAGTTTTTTTTCTGTCATCTGCAGTCGGATATAGGGTCATTATTTCTTTAACACTCAGTATGAAAATCTTATCATCAGTTTCATGTAGGTCTGAATAGCCATTGGAAGACCCTGTCTTTAGTTTCGTCACTGCTATAAGATTTTTTTCTAAGGTTGAAAAGTAGTTCTGATTATCATAATATCCACTGCTATTAAAATTTGTTCGTGGATTACTATTCATCCAAATGCCATTACCACCAAACTGCTGGTTCCATCCGCCAGCATGACATTCCAAGAACAAACTTCTGGTTACACCCGGTACATCTTGCGTATCAGTCGAAAGTGGCAAAACTCTAAAACCATGACCACCATTACTTGCTGCAAGTTCTCCAAAATACAGTGTTTTACCGGCTGATGTAGTCCATTGTCCAACTTCAGGTCTTAACACCGTAATATCCCGATTGATGCTCTTAACATTTGCAGCCTCTACCGAACTAGGCCACAATACCCCTATCAAGCATATGCTCAATCCAAGGAAAGCCTTCCACCCCCCACACGCAAATTGGGTGTCTTTTCTTTAGTATTGTTTCCATACATTTTCCTCTCTGCCCTTTCTTCGTTTTTTCTCTTTCGTACTTATTCCTTTCAGCTTCTAGATATTAAGCTATTTTACCTTGATATTTATTATGGAAATTGTTTTTATTATATGATACTTCCATTAAAATAACAAGGAAAATTTCAAATTTTATATCTATATTTTTATCTATATTATCGTAGCCCGTCTTTAGGATTTAGCACTATATTTTTTCAGAGTTAACTTTATATTGATTTATTGTAAGTCAGCTTAAATGCTGGCTTTTTTCTTGTTCAACAAAACTTGACCAAAATAAGAAATTCAAAATCACAGAAAAAAGTATCGTTACTTACAATCCTAAGTTATCCCAAAAACAGATTGATGAAATTAACAAAGAAGTTGAAAAAGTCAGACTGTTGAAAGCATCCCAGGCTAAGAAGTCAGAGTATGGTGATTCGGCAAAGTATGTTATTTTGGCTACTGCTGATAAAAAAAGAAATGAGACTGATGGTAAGATTAAGGTTATTATCATCTTTTGGTAACTTCTGAAATTACGATGGGCGATAAAGATGTTTATAATGCCTACCACAATCTTTGGAGGATAGAGGAATCTTTCCGCATTATGAAATCACAACTTGATGCAAGACCTGTATATCTGCAAAAAGAAGATACCATCGTTGGGCATTTTCTTATCTGTTACCTTGCAGTATTACTCACAAGATTATTGCAGTTCAAGATAGTAAAAAACAACTATTGTTCTGAGGATTTACTTGAATTTGTCCATGATTTTAGAGTTGCGAAAATATCCGATAGAAAATATATAAATCTTTCTAGAGGCACGACATTCATAAAAGAATTTACTACCCTTTGTAACTTGCCACTAACCTCCTATTTTTTAAACGAGGGAAAAATCAAAAAATGCTAAGCCATAGGTTGACTAATATTGCTCATGAAAATAGCACTTCGGCAACAACTCATCCGCCACCGAAATGCTATTCTCGTCTTTAGGATTTAGAACATCTGTAATCCGTCCTTGTTCTCCAATCTCCTTTAATACTGGATTCTAAAATAGTCCAAATACATTTTATATTTATCCTGAGCTGTCAGACAGGTATCTGTCAAATACCCTTTTTCAATATCCCATTCTTTTAATCCACGATAGTAGAACAGCTTCAGATTATCCTCAATGATGAATGGAACGATATTATACTTAAGACACTCTTTGAACATAATCAGTCTTCCCACACGACCGTTTCCATCCTGGAATGGATGGATTCTCTCAAACTTTACATGAAAATCCAGAATATCCTCAAAGGTCTTTTCTTCCCTGGTGTTGTACTCTGTCAGCAGTTCTTTCATTCTATCCGCAACATCTTCCGGAAGTACTGTATCCATGCCGCCAACTTCATTCGGCATCTTTTTATAATCACCAACAGCGAACCAATCTTTTCTGGAATCGCTGGTTCCGTTCTTTAAAATCAGATGGATTTCTTTGATAAACTTTTCAGTCAGAGTCGCTTTTGCATTATCGATAATCATATCAATGCAACGGA
>JBJELR010000272.1:0-9309 GCA_051879255.1 Lachnospiraceae bacterium
AGCATACATGAAAGGCATGGGTGAACATGGGGTAGCCTGCTGTACCAAGCATTTTCCGGGAGATGGACCTGAGGAAAGAGACCAGCATCTGGTCATGGGCTGTAACGATTTGTCCGTAGAGGAGTGGGAAAACTCCTTCGGTCGTATATATCGGGCACTGTTTGAGGAAGGGCTGGAAAGCGTAATGGTAGGCCACATCTGTCTGCCTGCTTACAGCAAAGCACTCCGTCCCGGCCTGAAGGATGAACAGATTATGCCTGCAACCCTTTCTCCTGAACTGCTTCAGGATTTACTCCGAGGGAAGCTGGGCTTTAACGGACTGGTGCTGACGGATGCTTCTCATATGGCCGGTCTTGCCTGTGCAGCTCCCCGAAGCGAGCAGGTACCGGGAGCTATTGCTGCAGGCTGTGATATGTTCCTGTTCTTTAACGATCCCAGTGAGGATTTTCAGTATATGCTGGATGGCTATAAAAAGGGCATCATTACCGCAGATCGTCTACAGGATGCCCTGCTGCGTATTCTGGGCTTAAAAGCAAAGCTTAAGCTGTATGAAAGACCCTTCCCGGAAGTAACTGAACTTGAGAAGGTAGGCTGTAAGGCCCATCATGAGGTGGCTGCCCGGGCTGCGGATGCTACCATCACTCTGGTGAAGGATACCCAGAAGCTGCTTCCGGTGGATCCCAAAAAGCGGCCCAGAGTTAAGCTGTATTTTGTGGAGAGTGCTCCGGTTTCCTATTTGGACGGTATTGACCCGGCTAAGCAGATCGTTGTGGAAGAACTGGAACGGGCAGGCTTTCAGGTTACCGCCCATACGGATTATTATGAGATGGAGGTAAAAAAGCCTGATCCCATGAACCGCCTGCGGATAATTGAAACAGAGCCGGTAGAGGAATTTAAAAAGAATTACGATCTGGTCATGATGTTTGTCAACATGAAGGGCTATGCCCAGGAAAATAATGTCCGGATAAAATGGTCGGCTTCCCATTCCAGTGAGCTGCCCTGGTTTGTCTATGAGGTACCCACTATCGGTATCTCCCTAAACTATACCAATCATTTGATTGACCTTCCCATGCTGAAGACCTGGATTAACGCATATGCTCCCACAAGAGAGTATATACGTGCTGCCATTGAAAAGATTATCGGCAGCTCCGAGTTTAGGGGACAGTATAATGACGTTGTCTGGTGCGGACGCTGGGATACCAGATTATAATTGCATGGATAAGGCGGGCTTTAGCCTGCCTTATGGCGAAAGGAATATGATATGCCGGATTTACTGCATAATTTGAAACTCAAAAAAGACTACCTTATTTGTATTGACTCTGATGGCTGTGTAATTAACGGAATGACCGTTAAGCATATGAAATGCTTTGGCCCCGGAATTGTAGAAGTTTTTTCCCTTGAGGAGCATCGGGAGGACATACTCTCCTATTGGAATACCATAAATCTATATTCCCGTACCAGAGGGATTAATCGTTTTCCGGGATTGGTTATGGCACTGGAATACGCTATAGAGAAGGGATACCTTGATATGGATATTTCCCAGCTGGTTCAATGGACTACCACTACCGGGGAGTTGTCCAATGACAGTCTGGATGCATGGACAGAAAAGATAAAGACAGAAAAGCGAACCGTTTCCCCCTGTCTTAAGCTGGCAAAGGAATGGTCCCTGTGGGTAAATCATCATGTAGCAGAGCTGTCCTCAGTGGACAAGCAGGCCTTTTTGGGAGCAAAGAAGGGGATAAAGGAAGCAAAGGAATCGGCCAATGTAGTGGTTGTTTCCTCAGCTAACAGAAGAGCAGTGGAAGAAGAGTGGGAAGAAAATCAGCTAATGAACGATGTGGATCTTTTGATGACCCAGGAATACGGGAGCAAGGCCAGTTGTCTTGAGCAGCTGAAATCTGTGGGCTATAAGGAGGACTGTATTCTTATGATAGGCGATGCCTTGGGAGATATGCAGGCTGCAAAGGATACAGGTGTACTGTTCTATCCCATTTTGTCAGGGCGGGAGGAGGAATCCTGGAAAAATTTTTCAAAGGAAGTTTTACCTGATTTCTTGGCAGGCTGTTACAGGGAAAAGAGAATGGAAGGCTGGCAAAGAAAGATGCTGGAGCATTTGCAATAACAGATGGCAGGAAGTTAAAATATATTGACGAAAACTTGCTTTTGCCTGTAAAATAAAGGTGTCTGATTGATTGAGGACTTTCACAGTTAAGCTGTGGGGGTTCTTTGTCTTTTGGAGAAGCAGTGGAGATAGTTAGGAATGGAGGTAAAAATGAAATACGAAGGAATCGTTTACCGGCCGCCCAGCGAGGCTCGCAGTCTGATTATTCAGGCTACCATCGGCTGTGCCCACAATACCTGTGTGTTTTGCAGTATGTACAGGGCAAAGAACTTCAGAGTACGTCAAATGGAGGAAATCAAAAGAGATATTCTGGAGGGAGCCGGAGCATATGGAAAAAGAGTAGAAAAAATCTTTCTGGCAGATGGAGATGCCCTCTGCATTCCCACAGACCAGATGCTGGAAATCCTCAGGTTTATTGGGGAGAAGATGCCCTGGGTTCATCAGATTTCTGCCTATGCCACTACCCAGGATATTCTGGAAAAAAAGGAAGAAGAACTGAAGGCGATTCGGGAGGCAGGATTGGCACTTCTGTATATTGGTGCGGAATCGGGAGATGATGAGGTGCTTCACCGCATGGCTAAGGGAGTAACCGCAGACCAAATTGGGGCTGCGGGAGTGAAAGCCAAAGAAGCCGGCTTTAAAACCTCGGTAACCTTAATTTCCGGATTGGGAAGTCGGGAAAGAAAAGCAGAGCATGCCATCGAATCTGCCCGGTTAATTAGTCGGATGCATCCGGACTATCTGGGGTTTTTGACCCTGATGCTGGATGAGCCTGCCCCTATCTGTCGTCTGGTAGAGAGGGGAGAATTTTCCCTCCTTACGCCCCATGAGGTGATGGAGGAAATGGAACTTTTTCTTTCCCATGTAGATTCTGAGGGAACTATTTTCAGAGCAAATCATGCCTCCAACTATGTGAATTTAAGAGGAACCCTGAATGAAGACAAAGGCTTTCTGATGGAAAAGGTTCGTACGGCGAAGAAACGCATGGATTATAAAGAGGAGTTTTTTCGAGGATTATAAAAACTGGTATGGTAAAAAAAATAGAAACTGGATATTTTAATAAGGGCAAAACTGCTATAGAGTATATTCGTGTTCAAAATCCAAGTGGGAGTAATTGGGTGAAAATCAAAATTTATGCATGGGGATGAGAATGAAAAGAATTGCACTGATTAATGATTTATCCGGTTTTGGAAAGTGTTCTCTGACTGCGGCAATTCCCGTTATTTCGGTAATGGGAATGCAGGCTTGCCCGCTGCCGACAGCAGTTTTATCAGCCCAGACAGGATTTACAGAGTATTTTTGTGATGACTATACCGATCGAATGGATGAGTTTACCAAACAGTGGAAGAAGATGGAGATTTCTTTTGACGGTATTTATTCCGGTTATCTTGCAGGACCCAAACAGATAGAGAAGGTACTGTTTTTTCTGGACCAGTTTAAAAAGGAGAAAACGCTGTATCTGGCGGATCCGGTAATGGGGGATAATGGAAGAACCATTCGCATTTTTTCCCCTGAGCTTTTGCAGGAAATGAAGGAACTGACCCGGCAAGCTAATGTGATTACCCCTAATCTGACGGAGGCCTGTCTTTTGGCTGATGAGGATTATGATAGGCTGACCATGTACAGTCAGAAGGAGGATTACCTTAAAAGAATTCAGAATATCGGAGAAAAACTGATGGCAAAGGCAAGAGGAAAGCAGCAGGTAATCATAACCGGAATTGTATCCGGTGAGGATACGGGAGAAAGAATTGGTAATCTGGCCGTTTCTCCAAATGACGTTTCCTATGTGGAAAGCCCCTATACGGGAAAAAGCTTTTCCGGTACCGGAGATTTGTTTTCCTCCGTAATTTGTGGCTGCCTGGTTAAGGGGATGACCGCTAAAGAGGCGATGAAAAAGGCAGTCTGTTTTTTACAGGATGCCATTGAAGATGCTTCCCGGGAAAATGTTCCCACTAACCATGGTGTACATTTTGAACACTATTTATCCCGGCTTTTACAGCCTTAAAGAGAGGCCGTAGAGAACAGAAGGATTCACAGGACAAAAATGCTTCAGCATGGAGGTAGACATGAAAACTGGTATAAAGGAAAGTAAAGTGACACAGGTAAAAGAAAGTGAAAGGTTAAGGTATCTTACTGCAGCAGGAATTATGGCAGCTTTAATCACCCTGATGACTGCCTATATCTGCCATGTTCCGGTGGGAACAAATGGTGGATATATTCATTTTGGGGACTCCTTGATTTATCTGGCAGCAGTACTGCTTCCTACCCCTTATGCTTTGGCGGCAGCAGCCATTGGAGGGGGCTTGGCAGATTTGCTGACAGCACCGGTCTGGGCACCGGCCACTATTATCATTAAAATGTTGATTACCATACCCTTTACCAATAAGTCGAAAAAAATTGTTACGCCCCGAAATGTAATTGCAACAGGAATTGCCTATTTCATTTCCGGAATCGGATACTTTCTTGCAGAATATATTCTTTTCGGAAGCTGGTCAGTGTTTTTTGTATCCATGTCCCAAAGTCTGATTCAGTCCGGCGGCAGTGCAGTTTTCTTTGTGATTTTTGGTCTTGCTTTGGATAAGGTACAGGCAAAGAACAGATTTTTTGGAGGATAAAAATGGCAGAGATTATCTATACCTATCACAATCAGGTATATGCAAACATAACCAATAAATGCAATTGTAATTGTGAGTTTTGTGTACGTTCTTTGCATGACGGTGTAGGGGAAGCAGATAATTTGTGGATGAAAGGTGAGCCTACTCTGGGAGAAATCAAGGAGGCGATGGATAACTTTGATTTCTCCCATTTTCAGGAGTTGGTGTTTTGTGGCTATGGGGAGCCTACCTGTGCACTGGAAAATCTTCTTGCAGCCGCAGCCTATGCGAAAGAAAAATGGGGGCTGACTACCCGGTTAAATACCAATGGTCTGGCCAATCGCTATCATGGACGTAATGTAGTACCCGAACTGGCTAAGGTGATTGATCGGGTATCCATCAGCCTGAATGCTCCTGATGCAGAAAAGTACCAGAGGATTGTCAGGCCCATTCATGAGAATGCCTTTGCCGATATGCTTGCCTTTGCGGATTTGGCCAAAGAGGCTTTTGTGCATACCCAGCTTTCTATTGTAGATGTTCTTGCACAGGAAGAAATTGAGGCCTGCAGGAGGCTGGCAGATGAGCATGGAATCTATCTGCGAATCAGAAAGTTTGCCTGAAAGGTATTGTACAGAGAGGTTTCCCATGTTACAATAATCCAACAGGTTTTACGAAGGACAAGGGGAAATACGAATGGGGAAAAAGGGAGTCATCCTGTTAGTCTGTACGATTTGTACAGTATGTGCAGTGCTTGGAGCAATAGGATTGAAGGGAAGTGAAGTACAGGCCAAAGACGGCCAGCCTGCAATCAGCAGTGTGATAAGTGGTATAGTGCCGATGCAGATTAAAGCGGATATAGCAACAATCACGCAAAAGGTTATTGCCAATCGGCCGGCGACTGTAGTGATTGATGCAGGTCATGGTGGGAATCAGCCCGGCTGTGTAGTGGGAAAAATCCTGGAGAAGGATGTTAATTTATCCATTTCCTTGATTTTAAAGGAAGAACTGGAGAGCAGAGGAATAAGAGTAATTCTGACCAGAGCAGACGATACAGACGTAAAGCTGGCCAATAGAACGGTTCATGCCAAGTCTCTGTTTGCAGATTATTTTGTCAGTATCCACTGCAATGCTTATGTTCAGGACAGAAGTGTCCGGGGCTTTCAGTGTTTTTATTACCAGTCGGAAATGGGAAGGATATTATCCGATGAAATTACAGAGATGGCAAAGCAACAGATAAAAATACGCAGGGCTCAAGAGGCAAGCTACCAGGTACTGAGAGAATCGGCCATACCAGCCACACTGATTGAGATTGGCTATCTTACCAATTATAGAGACAGAACGGCTCTGATAAGTGGTGAGTATCAACGGCAGATGGCAGCCGTTATTGCAGAAGGAATCAATAAGGTGCTGCAGGGCTAATCCTATCTACATAAAGAAGCTATTTGCCTATATAATAATAAAAATACAGGAAATAAGAGACAATCATCACCACCCGGTGGGATTGTCTTTTTCTTATGGCAGATATTATTTATCTTAAAGCATACGGATTATAGTTGAAAAATTGATAAAAGCATGTTATACTTATAACAAGCATAACGAAGTTCTTTAGACAAGTAAATCATTTTCCATTCTTTGGGCCAAGTGCCGTCTATGATCTATTCTTAAGAAAATCGATGCTTTTATAACCAATGATGAAAAGCAGGAGATTTTCTTAACGTCCAGATCAAGCACTGGCTGAAGAAGGATAACAAAGCTCTTATCCCTTCTCCTGCAAAAGGAGGAAGGATGACAGAAGGGATGAATGAAGTACCGATCAACAAAAGGTACAAGGATACGATTTTTCGCATGTTGTTTAGGGAAAAGAAGGAATTACTAAGCCTTTACAATGCCCTGAATAATTCCAGCTATGAAAATGAGAATGAACTGGAGGTTGTAACTCTGGAATCGGCTGTTTATCTGGGGATGAAAAATGATTTGGCCTTTATTTTGGGCTATCAGATGCATTTATATGAGCATCAGTCAACACCGAGCCCCAATATGCCTTTGAGAAATTTGTTTTATGTATCACAGGAATACCAGAAGCTTATTGAGGAGAACAAGGAGATTATTTACAGCAGTGTCTTGGCTAAGATACCTGCTCCAAGATTTGTGGTTCTCTATAATGGCAAAGCCTATCAGCCGGAGTGTCAGATATTGAGGCTGTCTGATTTGTACCAGCAGCGGGAGGAGAATCCCATGTTGGAGCTGCAGGTACTGATGCTGAATATCAATAGGGGGAATAATGAATTCCTGAAGGATAGCTGTAATACACTGAAGGAATATATGCTGTATGTGGATAAGGTACGCTTTTATACAGACAAGGAGGGATTACATTTGGCAGAGGCAGTAAATAAAGCAGTGGATGAATGCATTAAGGACGGGATACTTGCTGATTTCTTGAAGAAGAACAGAGCAGAGGTCATGCTGGTAAGCCTGTTTGAGTATGATGAAGAAGAAACAAGAAAGAAACTCATTGAGATTGAAGCCGGAGAGGCCAGAAGAAAGGGCTATGCCCAGGGACAGGAAGAAGGCCATATGGCAGGTCTAAAGGAGGGGCATGAGGCAGGTCGTAATCAGGAACGAGAGGAACTCCTTCATGCTTTGATGAAGAACAGGAATATGACAGAACAGGAGGCAAGGGAGGCACTGGGCTTGGTTTAAGTTTCTGAAAAATACGGTGATATAGACTTGTCAAATCTTAAGTCCGCTGATAGGATAATCAAAAAACATCATTAAGAGGAAGACTTATGACCCTACAGCAGTTGAAATATGCCGTCACCATTGCTGATTGCAAATCCATCAATAAGGCGGCTACAGAATTATTTATCACTCAACCCAGCCTTTCCAATACCATTAAGGATCTGGAGGAAGAAATACATCTTAGGCTTTTTGAACGTTCCAACAGAGGGATTATTCTTACTCCGGAGGGAGAGGAATTTCTAGGCTATGCCAGGCAGATGCTGGATCATTACCGTCTGATTGAGGAAAGATTCGTAGAAAATGCCACCTTTAAACAGAAGTTTAGTGTTTCTACCCAGCATTATACCTTCGCAGTGGAAGCTTTTATTGAGTTGGCAAGGGAATTTGGTATGGAAGAATATGAGTTTGCCATTCATGAGACGAAGACCAAAGAGGTCATTGATAATGTACGAACTCATAAAAGTGAGCTTGGAATTTTGTATCAGAACGAGTTTAACGAGAAGTTTCTTTCCAAAATTCTCAGGGACAATGAACTGGAGTTTTTGCCCTTATTTGACTGCAGAATTTATGTCTATCTTGGACGGGATAATCCCCTGGCCGGGAGAGAAAGAGTGAATTTGGAGGATCTGCAGCAATATCCCTGTCTGTCCTTTGAACAAGGAGACAGTAACTCCTTCTATTTTGCCGAGGAGGTGCTGAGTACTGTAGATTATCGCCAGACCATTAAGGTGGATGACCGATCCACCATGCTGAATCTGATGAAGGGACTAAACGGCTATACCCTTTGTTCAGGAATCATCTGTCAGGAACTGAATGGAGAGGAGTACACAGCGGTTCCTTTAGATACAGAAGAAATGATGACCATAGGTTATATTAAGCAGAAAAAAAGGCCTTTGAGTCGTCTGGGGCAGGCCTATGTGAAAGAACTGTCAAAGTACAGAGCCAAGGTATTATAAAATAGGAGAAGGATGCCAAAACCTACAATACAGTATAGAGTGAAAAATAAGCTTGATAGCTTATTTTTCACTTTTTTATTTGAGCAGTAGAACAGGTAATGCCTGTTCTATGCATAGGGGATTATGATGGAAGTTAAAGTATACTTACTGTCAGGCCTGTAGCAGACATTCGGTTAAAGCCTCTTTTGATAGAATTTTAAAGGAATTCTGATAATAATCAATCATACCCAAATCTTTCATGCGGCCCAGCTCCCTGCACATGGAAGAACGGGATACATTTAAGTATTCAGCCAGTTCGTTTCGATTAGGGATAATCGTAAAGGACTGGCAGTTTTGTCTGTCTGCCTCATAGAGCAGATAGGTAGCCAATTTCTCTCGCATACCTTTTAATGCCAGAAGCTCTATTTTTCGGTTCAAAATTCGGTTCTTTTCGCCTAGAAGCATCAGCATATTATGAATAATCTGGTGATGAAAGCCGCAGGAATGTTCGCAGGTCTGGATTATTTTGGTAAAAGGAATGAAAAGAATATCGGATTTTTCCCGAACTCTTACGGTTACAGGGGACAGCCGCATTTTCGTACAGACGATTCCTTCCCCAAAAAGCTGGCTGGGGCCTACAAAATCCAGAATATGCTTAATACCTGCCGGATTTTCCTTAATCAGCTCCAGGGAGCCGGAGAGAACGATACCTATAGTGTTTACCTGTTCATCCGCAAGCCATAGATATTCTCCACCAAGAAAGGATTTTTTTCTGGCTTGGATACAGGTTAAAAGGTGAGGCAGGTCATGGGAACTGATGGCAGAAAAAAGTACACAATTTTCTAAAATAGAATAGTCCATAGAGAAAAACTCCTTGTTTGATTAAAAATTTTTCAAAATGTTGCTATGGCAACAGTGC
>JBJELR010000273.1:0-1680 GCA_051879255.1 Lachnospiraceae bacterium
ATACGAGATTGATGCTGCGAGTGAATCAGGAGCGTTATCCTGTACGCAGCTGCGCGGTGAAAACAATCTTAGACCGTGCCAGAGTATCCGGTCATGCATTAAATAAGGTAGAAAAAGAAGTTCTGGCCAAGATTCTGAACTACTGTATGGAAGTGGCTTCCGGCGATGCGTTGCTGAGATTCTGTGAGGATAAGATTTCAGCTGTCCATGGCGGAGATGCATCAGATTATGCCATTCTGGAAATGCCGGAGCTGTTCCGAAGAACTGTGGAATACCTCCATGACAATTTCTCTGGCTATACCTTTGCAGGTGCATCCTATGACCATTCCATCGTCACAGCACTTTGGTCTTTAGACGGGGAAGAAGGTCTTTTGAAGGGGTATAAAGAAAGCCTGCAGTTCCATGGACTTCCCAGTGATAAGGTTGAACTGGGTCTTCGGCTGACAACCTCCGATACAGGGCTCAGCGGGGCTAATCTGTATCCAATGCTGTTTTTCGGTGAAGAATCGAAAAGTATCCCTCTTGGCAGTCCCTTAAAGCTGGAGCATAAAAATAAGGCAAATCTGTCAAAGTTCGATGAGCAGTTAAACCTTCTCTATGCCCAGTATAACAAGGCTTTAGGTGGTATACAGCATCTGATGGATGTCTATGTAATGCATCCTGTCAATGCCATGCTTGGTGTCATGAAGCGTATTGGAGTACCGAAAAAATACGCAATGGCAGTGGCAGAGGATTTTAAAGTCAGAACAGGCGGAAAGATGTGCAGCGTGTATGAGGCCTATTTTGCTATTGCAGAGGTTATTTCCCTGATGCAGTATGAATGTGTGGAGGGCTCTAAGATCGTTCAGATGGAGGAGAATATTGCAAGGGCTATCAATCTGCGTTGGAAGGACTATGATATTGCAGGTGAATACCACTGGTGATAAAAGGAGGAATGAAGTATGGCATTAAATTTGAATTATGAAGCTTTGGTATTGACCAGTACAGATGAGATGCCGGAGGCAGAGTGGCTGGAATGGCGTAAAAAGGGAATCGGCGGCAGTGATGCCGGTGCAGTTTTAGGCGTCTCTCCTTATAAAACAGTAAGGGACGTTTATTTCGAGAAAATAGGACGAGTACCTGATGTTACAGAGGAAGGAAACTGGGTTGCATTGGAAGTCGGAAAACGACTCGAAGACCTTGTGGCGGAAATCTTCAGCCGAAAAACAGGATTCAGAGTGTGGCAGGAAAAAGTGATGTTTCAGCATCCATTGTACCCCTTTATGCTGGCAGATATTGATTATTTCTTTGAGACTCCAGAGGGCGAGGTGGGCATTTTGGAATGCAAAACCAGCAACGTCTATGCCAAGGAAAAATGGGACGATAACAGCGTCCCCTATCATTACGAAATCCAGTGCAGACACTATATGGCAGTCAAAAACGTGGGGCTGGCTTACTGTGCCTGTTTGTTCAGTAATTCTGAAACGGATTTTGTGTATCGTCGCATCGACCGTGACCTTGATTTTGAGGAAGTAATGATTGAGCAGGAAGAAGCCTTCTGGTATGAAAATGTTCAGGCAGGTATGGAACCCATGCTCTACGGAGACGGCGATCTTATCCTTGCCAGTCTGAGAAGGTACAAGGCTCAGATGCAGCTGCGGGATGAGATTACCATTGAAAGCAGCTATGGAGAGGCATTGG
>JBJELR010000274.1:0-9262 GCA_051879255.1 Lachnospiraceae bacterium
TGGCTCTCTGACTGTTTTGTCCACCCACTCCTGCCACCCGCTGCATTTTGGTATAACTGTAATTATTTTTATAAGCATGGGCTTCGTCCACAAACAGGTTGTCCACACCCAGCTCCTCAAAAGAAATCGTATCGTCCTTTTTCGCCGCATTGTAAAGCCGATCAAACCGCTCCTGAAGATTATGCCGAAAGATTTCCATTTGCTTTAAGCTCCAACTTTTTCCCTCCAACAACTTTATTTCCTCAATCTTTCCGGTAATCTCATCAATTTCTTCCTGCATAGCAGCTAACTGCCGTTCTCGGGATAGAGCAATCAGCTCAAAGGAACTGTGCCCCATAATAATGCAGTCATAGTCTCCGGTGGCAATCCGACTGACAAATCTTCGCCGTCTGGATTTTTCAAAATCTTTATTGGTTGCTACTAAAATATTAGCATTAGGATATAAACGCATAAATTCTGTTGCCCACTGCTCCAGGGTGTGATTGGGAACCGCAATCAAAGGCTTATTGCAAATACCCAGCCGCTTTCTCTCATAAGCAATGGAACAGGCAGTCATGGTTTTCCCTGCTCCTACTTCATGAGCCACCAGAAGATTACCCTCCCCATAAATTCCCATGGCCACCGTATCACGCTGATGTTTTCTTAAGGTAATTGCTTCATTCATATCCGGCAGCATCAGATCATCCCCATTGTAGGTTCTTGGACGAAGGTTATTAAAGCGGTCATTATAAAGAGCTGTCAGCTTAGCTCCCCTTTCACTTTCAGCAAAAAGCCAGGACTCAAATTCCAGTTTAAGCTGTGCCTGCTTTTCTCTGGCCAGTAGCGTTTCCCGCTTGTTTAATACATACCGTACCTTTCCTTCTCCAGTCTGAGGGTCTTCGTACTCCTGTCTGTCCCTTACCTCTACCGTTTTTAGGTTCAGAGTCTGTTCCAGGATTTCATAAGCATTTATCCGTTCTGTCCCATAGGTACTGTTTACCGTAATGGAGTCTTTTTCCAGACCTTTTCCAGTGATGAAATAGGCTCCACTGCATTCTGCAAACTCCAGATAAATCCCTCCTTTTTGCAGTTCACTTTTTGTTCCAAACTTCTCATACATAAAGTCTTCGTAAACCTTTACCGGTATCCAGGTAGAACCAAGGACAAAGCTGATGTCCTCCGGCTTTAAAGGCTCCGGCTGAACCTGCTCCAAGGCCTTCACATTTCGGGAAAATTCTTCCGGACATCTATCCATTTCCAAAACAGCCCTTGCCAGCTTTTCTTTTACATGACCGCTTAAGTATTCCTCTGCCATCACCCATCCAGAATAGAAATCGTCTTGCTGCCTTTTTTCAGGGTCCCGATATACCCGCTCTCCTAATTCTTCCAGAATTTCTTCCTTACTACATATCCTGCCATCCTTTCGATACAAAAATTGCAGGTAATCCAGATCAAACTTCCCTCTGACATTTAACGTAATCCGCAAAGCCTCTTCCAGATTATCTGCGGTCTTTGGCATACTTTTGGGACGAATGGTGGCGTGGAAAAATACGGCTGTCTTTTTATATTCTCCCTTAATCTTCTTTCCCTGCTCGTCTTTCACTTCCTCTTCAATGGAGCGAAGTAAGGGTGCATCTGCATCTTTGGCAAAAGCCCTGATGTTTCCCGATACATTCAAGTAACCATAGTCCTTGATATAGTTATCATACTCCTCATTCAGCTTCTCCAGTAATTCTCTCAATTTGGTTTCATATTCCATGGTGGGCAATTCCCAACCCATTTTGGAATCACCATGAAGCTGAAAATCCATTAACGCTCTCAGAGCAGACCGGATACGAATCATCCCTTCTATTCTCTCAGCGCCTTTCCTCGAAAGCTCCTGACGATACATTCGGGAATCTTCCCGATAATAAATCTCACCCCCTACTTTTGTGTAACTGTAATTTTTCACTTCCGGCATAGCCGGTATCCACTCTCTGATTATGGTATTCTTATCTTCTTCCAGGCTGCTTTTCGGTTCCTCATATTGTCCGTAAAGCCTTTTTATAGCTTCTCCTAATAACTCACCCAACTCTCTGCCCCCAAAGGGCTTACAAGTAACAAAATCATGGCTTCCATACATTCCGGTTCCCTGTACCATGGTTCCCAATACCATTTCCGGGTGGTCAATAAAATAGCGATTATAGGCAATCCCCTTTTCGTCTTTTTCTACGGAAAGCCAAGGTGTGTTTTTTTCATTGGGTACAATTTCCTGTTCCCGCTTTTTCAAAAACAGAATGTCTGTAGTTACTTCCGTACCTGCCACCCGCTTAAAGGCATTCTCTGGTAGCCGGATAGCCCCAATTAACTCCGCCCTCTGAGCCAAGTATTTCCTTACTGACTGATTTTCTTTATCCAGGGTAAACTTACTGGTAATTACCGCAAGGATTCCCCCTGCCCTTACCTTATCCAGACTTTTAGCCAGAAAATAATCGTGGATTTTGAAGCGGAAACGGTCATACCTCCGGTCACTGACTCGGATATTATGGAAAGGCACATTTCCTACTACCACATCAAAGAAGCTGTCTGAAAACTGCGTATCCTCAAATCCTTTGATGAAAATATCTGCTTGTGGATACAACTTTCTGGCAATCTCACCGGCAATAGGCTCCAGTTCCACTCCATAGAGTTTTGACTGATTCATGGTTTCCGGTAAAACGGAGAAAAAGTTTCCAGTCCCCATTGCCGGGTCTAACAGATTTCCTGAACGAAAACCAAACTGCCAAAGAGCCTCATATATATACCGGATAATATTCTGATCCGTGTAATAAGAGGTCAACGTAGAGGCTTGGGCTGCTTGCAGTTCTTCTTCCGTCAACAATTCCTCTATTTGGGCATATTCCTTCTCCCAACCTTCTTTCCCCGGTGTCAAGGCATCTGCCAAACCACCCCAGCCCACAAAACGGGCTAAGACAATCTGTTCTTTAAGGCTTGCTATACGATTTTCCTGTTGCAGTTGTTTCAATAGGCGTATGGCCTCTACATTATGGTTAAACTTTGTCTTTGCTCCTCCCTCATACAACCGATGGTCCGGCTGATAGCGATAATTTAACCGCCCTTCCCTAAACCGCTGTTCCACCTCTTTTGCAAAATCCATGGCATAATTCTGATTCGCCTGGGTAATGCGACTCATATTGAAAAGCTGCTGTTTTGTCTCTTCAGAAAAATCCTTCTGCTCTACTGCCTGTACAATGGACTTTCCTATTTCTCCTTCTGGATAAAAGTCTTTCAATAACTGTGCTGTTTTTAATAAATCTACTGGTAACCGCTCCCGGACTTTATACCCACCTGTGCTCTGTCTCTCTTCAATATCGCCCAATTCAATGGTCTGATTATCATTCACATATCCCAATACCTCAAATAGGCGACCGTCATAGGCGATTTTACTGCCTACCGGAAAGGGCCTGTAGCCTACCTTTACTTCTTCCTCCTGCTCTCCTGCTAATACCTGATCTCCCCCTTCTGGCTGTTCATCGTAGGGGCCAGGGTAAAGTTCAAACAGACTTAATTGTCCATTTCCCCTACTTTCTTTTTCCTCTCTTTGTCTTTCCTCCTCTTCATCGGGAATAAGAAACTCTCCCAATGGTTCTTTTTCCTCCTGGGGAGAAAAATACGTTCCTTCTTCCACCAAAGTCGTTACCACTTGTGTAATCGTTTCCCAGGAAAGGCGCACAAGTTCTTCCTCCCCAAAGAAGAAATCTGCACCCTTTTTATGGGGAACAATCCCTCTGGTTTTGTCACCATTACTTTGCTCCCCATAATCCAGATAGATTTCTCTAATTCCTTCCTCTCTTTTCGCTTTATCCCGCTGTTCATCAAATAACCGGGCAAGATGCTCATACATTTCCAGTGGATAAACCTCTGTGTCCATTAATAGATGTTGAATATGCTCCCAGTCCTCATGTTCCCTGATTTCCTTGCCATCATCCAAAACCAGAATAGAAAAAGAGGAATCTCCGGCCTTTTCCTCTGTCCTGGATTCCTCTTTTTCCTTATTTTCTTTCTTCTTAGCTGCTCCTGCCTCTCCCTTTATCTCGATTACCTTATCTGGTAAACCACCTCTTGTAGAATGATCTCCTCTGCCTGTCTGGTCAGCATCTCCATATGTCCTGCCCGTTTCAGGGTATCCTCCGTCTGTGGCAGGGGCCAAATTACCAGAAATTTTTGGATCAGTGCTTCTTTCTTTTCCTCTGCCTCCTGATCCACTTTGGTGATCATTTCGTTGATTTTTCCCAGAGCGATTAACTCCGACAGTCTTATGGGGTGCTTCTCTTTCATGTACTCCTTCCAGCTTCTCCCAAAGATTCCCACCGGTACCCGGTCGTATTCCGGATTCTTGGATAACAGAAGGTTGGGATAAAGCATCCCATCCTCGCCCATCCGATATTCCAGTTTCGTTAACGGTTCTCTCTTCATCTGCCTGACTCCTTTCTTCCTTGATTTCTTCAATCGATTTATGTAGTTCAGACAGTACCGGTCTGGCTATGGCACAGGCAAACGCCCCTAATCCCATAAATAATTCCAGACTACCAAAGTGGCTGATATTCTCAAAGGCTTCTGCTTCAGAAAATATCTCTGTCTTTATTCCACACTTTTGAAAAACGATATACGCAGCACTGTCGATTACCAGTTTAGCAAACTCTGCCTGTACAGCACCTGCCGGAAGTCCATACAATACGCTGCTTTCATCCTTAACCTCTACTTGCGTCAGGTATTTGCCAAGAAAGCTTTCTGCTTCCCTGCCGGTTAACTGACATAGGCAATTTTCTACATTGGAAGCATCTGTCCCAAACCGCTGGTGAAAGCGCTTTAGTACTTCCGGCCGATACTGTCTTTCCAGAGACCAGACAGCACTCATGGCCTTTAGAAACCCTTCGTAATCTCCACGGGTGTCTGCCAGGTCAAAGTAATAGGCCAGAGTAGCTTTCGGGTTATTCATATCCACTACACCGATTCCCTTAGAGCCTGCTTTTAAATATCTTCCCGTCTGCTTCTCCCAGCCTGCTTTCGTGGCAATCAGCCCTGCATCCGGCCTTTGTACATAAATCAACACATTTTTATCGAAGGACATCTTATAATATTTTGACACACTGGATAAAAGTCCCATCCACTCTCTCCGGTTCTGTGTCAATGCCTGTACTGACTGCCGGTACAAGTCAGCGAGATAGGTTTCTCTACCCAATCATTTGCCCCGCTGCTTCGCTCCTTTCGGCAAAGTACTTCTCCAATGCCTTTTCAATAATCTCCTCGATTTCCTTCTTACTCTGTTTTGGGTCAAAAAATCGGCTAATGACAGTCCCTTTTATTTTGATGGGTCCGGGACTATTGCTTTTTGGTGCCTTTGTTCTTTCTCCACCAACAATTTGCCTAACCAATTCTTCCGTCAGTTTTCCTTTCTTTGCATAGTCATGAATAAGGGTTGATTTTTTAATATCCACTTTCTCCCCCTGTTCAAGCAATTCTGCCACCAATATCTGATATGCCTCCTCCTGAATAAAGGAAAGGTCATAGGCCACTTCAAAGGCTATTTTTTTCTGATCCAAAATCTCCATGAGTGGAGGAATCAATGTCGCTATACGAAGATATTTTGCAATTTTGTCTTTACTTAGCCCATACTCTTCACTCACTTTTTCCCCGGCATTTAACTTTTTCTGAATTTCAGAAGAAGTTGAATTTTTCCTTATTTCATGCGGGTTTATAAGCTCTTCAATTTCTTTTATCAGGTCATTTCTTCGTCCCTGACTCTTGATTGCATCATAATGCTGCTTTAGTGAGTAGGCTTTTTCGGAAGGACTTAAATCCGCAAAAGAACGCTGGCGTAGATTTGTCTCCGTGGCAATCAGTACTGCCTCCTCATAGGTCAGATCTTTACGAATGATAACCGGTCCTCTGGTCAGTCCTGCCAGTTGTGCTGCATTTTGCCGGTTATGTCCACTTAAAATCGTATTTTTTCCCTCATGAACCCAGATAATCAAAGGCTCCAGGATTCCAAACTCCCGAATACTCTCTACCATATCCTTTAGCCTTTGCCCTGTATATAGCTTAAACTTGTGGTTGGGAAGAGGTTCCATAACAGAAAAATCCATTTCTGTCACTCCTTCTTCACCCTCTTTTTGTATTCCCACTGTTTGCTTTTCCTCTTTGGTCGGAAAGGCAAACAGATCATCCATTCCCTCCAAACTGGAACTAAGCAATGTCTTTCTTTGGGGCACCTTCGGTATTCTGGCTGCCATTTTCCCTCAACTCCTTTACCAATTTTTCATAGGCTTTTGCTGCCGGATTATCCGGCTCATACTCACAGATCGTCATCCCATATTCAACTGCCTCCGGCACCTTAATGGAGCGGGGGACACTGCTGGTAAATATCCGTACTTTTTCTCCCAGGGTCTGCTGTAATTGTGCTTTCACTCCTTTGGATACCCTTGTCCGCTCATTGTCCATAGTCACCAATATGCCTTCAATTTCCAGTCCTTTATTGGCCTGTCCTTTAATTCGATGAAAAGCCCTTAAAAACTCTGCCATTCCTTCCACCGCCAGTGTTTCTGACTGCACAGGGATAATCAGGCTGTCGCAACAGATCATCACATTAATCATAGCGGTTCCCATTTTCGGCATTCCATCAATAATCACATAGTCATAGTCGCCTTTTATGGTATCCACATATTCCTTCAGCTTATATTCCGCAAAGTCCGTATCACACATCAGCTTGTCAAAGTTATCCAGCCGGTTATTGGCCGGAATTAAATCTACTCCGGCTTCTGTTCGGATAACATAGCTTTCTTTATCCGGTAGTTCCTCATCCATGACAATACATTTGAGTACATCATAGATAGTGACTGCAAGCTGCTCCGGTGCAGTTACTCCACACAGTTTCGTGGTATGACGCTGACCATCAAAGTCAATCAAAGCCACTTGATAGCCTTCCTTAGCCAACAGATAAGACAGGGTGGTGGCCGTAGTTGTCTTGCCAACTCCCCCTTTTCTATTGACTACTCCGATAATTTTTCCCATAGTTATGATTTCCTTTCGTTACGTTTATGTTTTTTTCTTTTGGATAAAAGATAGGATAGACACTTGCCTCCTTTCTGTTACGACGGACAGAGAACCTCCTATTGATTATCTGCCTCCTGTTGTTTACCAGTTACTGTTTGGAAAAAAGATACTTTCACTAGAACAAAGATTTGACTTCAAGAAAATAGAATGTATCAGATAAAAATAATTCACCCAGAGACCCCTTATGGTATTTTAGTGTCAAGTTATCCTTTTTTCCCCTTCAGAATGAAAATTAAATCCGTTTTCACTCTTTTTTGCTGTTTTCACAGTCGTTTTTCTTTAGGACATAATCAGCGAAACCCCTTGATTTTACTGGATTTCTTCCAACTTGACACTATAATACCATTATCCCCCCACTGCCGATTAGGGTAATTCAGTCCGGGATCTCTTATTGCGCCCCGAATCAGATAGTTTTTTACCTCACTGCTTCGCAGGTAATTGGCATTTCTATTAGTCACCGCCCACTCCATAAATTGAGCAATTCCTCCCGCAGTAATGGCTGCTCCCACAGATGATCCTGTCATCCTGCCCAGTCTCACCTCTCCCGGCAGCCCTCTCATCACCACCGAAACATCCACTGCCGGTGCGGCTATATCCGGCTTGATAATGCTGCCTCTGGAAAATCCCCTTCCGCTTCGTACATAAATACTGTTACTTCTATCCGAATAGGAGGAGGTAGTAATACATTCGTCTGCATAGCCCGGAATGGTTAGGGTTATGTCCGGATTGGGCTGAAGGAAATAGGTTTCTCCACTTAGAAATTGAGAAATGGGAATCCAGATATGAAAGACCGCTCCCGGCAGGCCACTGTCATTTTGTAGAATAATCGTCCAGATACCGGGCGTAGGATTCTGAAATCTTAAGGTAATCAGTTCATCTCCCGTTGCTCCTTCTACCAGTGCATAATTGACGGTAATCTCTGTTCGCTCATAGACAAACTGATACTCCACTCCCCGATCTACCCTCACTCCCGTATTAGGTACAGTTTCTCCACCCGGGGAACGTATGGCAAGAGAGAATAGATTGGGAGCCTTTCCCCATACCTCAGCAATAAATCCTCTTTCGCCCTCGCCTACACGAATTTCTATCTCCTCCTGGCTTTCCTCTTTGTTATTTCCTTCTACCGGATCCACCTGCCCCTCAAAGTGGTGTGCCGTATTCCCCTCATTTCCACCCGCAATAACTACCACACGACTGCGCTTTGCCGCAATTCGATTCAAATAGGCACTTAACGGAGAGTTACCGCTGTGACTGCCAAAGCTGCTGCCCACACCAATACAGAAGATTACCGGCCGGTAAAAGGCTCTTGCAAAGCTATCAGCATATTCTATTGCCATAATGATATCTGTGGACTGATAAACAGGAACCTCCTCAGGGAGCAGATAATATTCTCTCAGATAGGTCTTGCACTCCTTTAGTTTAATCACCAGAATATCCGCATCCGGTGCTGCCCCCATGAACAGACCTCCATCTGAAACCCTGCTTCCTGCTGCCACACTGGCTATGGCTGTTCCGTGACCGTTACTGTCTATGGAGGGCACTATCTCCAAGGGATTGCTGCTGCGAAGCGCCTCATTGATCTTATCTCTGCTGTATTCCGTTCCATAGTAAAAACTCTCAGGAGGCTCTCCCGTCTGAATGGTCTGATCCCATATGGCAAGAATCCGGCTGCTCCCATCCGTATTTAAAAAAACCGGATTTTGATAATCAATACCGGTATCTAAAAAAGCAATAATCGTCCCCTTCCCGGTAAGATTCAAAGGCTCTCTTTGCACCTGGGTAATCCCCGAATTAATCAATGGGCTGGGGTCAAAGGGTTCTCCTGATACAACTACAGACTCCTGCTGCAGTCCAAACACATTGGGAATATGCTGATAGGCTGTATTTAACAGTCCCCTGGGATTCATAGGGTCACGCTCAAAGAACCCCAGGCCTAACTGTTGGTCAATCTGTCGATAGCAATAGTCTGCCCCTGTAGAATTCAGTTCAATCAATTCCGGTGTCAGTTCAAAATCGATTATCCAGTCTCGATAATCATTGGATAAAATCATTTCCTTACAGGATACCGCCATATTTACCTCAATAGGGAAAGTTTACTGATAAGGTATGCACTTACTCCCTATTTGCTGTCTTTTACAAAAGGGTACAAAAATACCCGAAAATCATTAAGATTCCCGAGCATTTTTTCTGC
>JBJELR010000275.1:0-9254 GCA_051879255.1 Lachnospiraceae bacterium
TGTCAGTGGTGCCTGTGGGTCTGTCCAAATTCAGGGAAGGGCTTCATCCTTTGGAGCCTTTTAATCGAAAGGAGGCAGGGGAGGTAATCTCTCTTATTCACCGCTGGCAGAAAAAGGCCATGAAAGAGTATGGGGTTCATTTTATCCATGCCAGTGATGAGTGGTATTTGCTGGCAGGAGAAGAACTTCCCGAGGAGGAAAGCTACGATGGCTATTTACAGTTGGAAAACGGTGTAGGAATGCTGAGGCTGTTTCTCAATGAATTCGAAGATGCCTTCAGTCGTCTTATGGACAGGAAGAAAAATTGCATCAGAGGGGAAAAGCCTCTACAGAAAAAGGAAGAGCTGGCAGTGTTAACGGGGCGATTAAGCTATCCGGTAATTAAACAGATGGCAGATCGGCTGATGGAGCAGGTGGAAGGGCTGGTGATACACGTTCACGCTATCCGCAACGATTATTTTGGAGAACGAATTACCGTCAGCGGGCTGCTGACAGGACAGGACATTATTGCTCAGGGAAAGAAACTGCCTTTGGGAACCAGAGTGCTGCTTCCGGAAAATATTTTAAGAAGTGGAGAAGATGTTTTATTGGACGACTATACCTTAAGCGACCTTGAAACTGCTTTACAAGTACCTATAGATATTGTAAAATCAAGCGGATATGATTTTGTGGAGAAGATTATGGGAAGCTTCTCTATGGATTGAAGGGAAGAAAGACGGAGGAAGTATGAGTACAAGAAAAGGGAAACCCATTGTGGCAGTAGTAGGAAGACCTAATGTGGGGAAATCCACTTTGTTCAATGCCTTGGCAGGAGAAAAAATCGCCATTGTCAAGGATACGCCGGGAATAACCAGAGACAGAATTTATGCCGATGTGAATTGGCTGAACCGAAGCTTTACGCTGATTGATACCGGGGGGATTGAGCCGGACAGCAAGGATATTATTCTTTCTCAGATGCGGGAACAGGCAGAGATAGCCATGGCTACGGCTGATGTGATTATTTTTTTGGTAGATGTTAAGCAGGGATTAGTGGATGCAGATGCCAAGGTGGCTGATATGCTAAGGCGTTCTAAAAAGCCGGTGGTGCTGGTGGTTAATAAGGTAGACAGCTTTGATAAGTTCATGGCAGACATCTATGAGTTTTATAATCTGGGCATTGGTGAGCCGATTCCGATCTCTGCGGCTAATCGTCTGGGAATAGGGGATATGTTGGATATTCTGATTTCCCATTTTCCACAGGAAGCAGAGGAGGATAAGGAGGATGAGCGACCCCGGATTGCTATTGTGGGAAAGCCCAATGTAGGAAAGTCCTCTTTAATTAACAAGCTTTTGGGAGAAAACCGCCTGATCGTTTCAGATATTGCGGGAACCACCAGGGATGCCATAGATACAGAGGTTGTTCATAACGGAAGGGAATATGTATTTATTGATACAGCAGGTCTTCGCCGCAAGAATAAGATAAAGGAAGAACTGGAGCGTTACATGATCATCCGTACCGTTGCGGCTGTGGAAAGAGCAGATGTGGTGGTGCTTTTAATTGATGCGGGGGAAGGGGTAACGGAGCAGGATGCCAAAATCGCGGGCATTGCCCATGAGCGGGGCAAGGGAATGATTATTGCAGTTAATAAATGGGACAGCATTGAAAAGGATGATAAGACGATCTATAAATTTACACGAAAAATTCAGGATACTCTTTCCTTTATGCAGTATGCACAACTGGTATTTATTTCTGCCCTTACCGGCCAGCGGCTGCCTAAATTGTTCGATACCATAGATGCGGTCATCGAGAACTGTACGCTTCGGGTATCGACGGGAGTACTGAACGAAATCATGACCGAAGCGGTTGCCATGCAGCAGCCACCCTCGGATAAGGGAAAGCGGCTTCGCCTCTATTATATTACCCAGGCCTCGGTTAAACCGCCTACCTTCGTTATTTTCGTTAATGATAAGGAACTTATGCATTTTTCCTATACCAGGTATATTGAGAACCAGATTCGAAATGCCTTTGGATTTAAGGGGACACCCTTGAAATTTATTATTCGAGAGAGAAAGGACAGTCAGAAATAACATGATTCGTTTACTTTGTTTGCTGATAGGATATGTTTTTGGTCTGTTTCAAACTGCTTATTTTTATGGAAAGCTTCATGGGATTGATATCCGAACCATGGGAAGTGGAAATGCAGGAACGACCAATGCGCTGAGGGTATTGGGGCGCAAGGCCGGAGTAATCGTCTTAATGGGGGATATTCTTAAAACTATACTGGCCATAACGCTGGTAAGATGGCTGGTGGTGCCCTATGCGCCTGAAGGGGAATATCTTCTGGTGCTGTATACTGCGGCAGGAGCTATTTTAGGGCATAATTATCCCTTTTACTTAGGGTTTAAAGGAGGGAAGGGAATTGCGGCTACAGCAGGGCTGATGATTGCCTTTGATCCCTGGGTTGTGCTGGTTGGAGCAATCCTGTTTTTCGGAAATCTCTTTCTGACTCACTATGTATCCCTTGGCTCACTTTTGGTTTATGCGGGATTCGTGATTCAGTTGATTGTGATGGGGCAGAATGGATATTTTGGTAATTTACCCCAGGGAATCCTAAATGAGATGTATGGAATAGCCATCTTTCTGATGCTTATGGCCTACTGGAAGCATAGGGAAAATATCAAGCGGCTTTGGACCCATACGGAACGAAAAACCTATTTGTCAAAGAAGAAGGAATAAGGTGATTGTTATATATGCAACCCCAAATTTATGATCGGGCAGAACGGAGGAAAATATGGCAAAAATTAGCGTGATTGGAGCAGGAAGCTGGGGAATTGCTCTGGCAAAGCTTCTTTGTGATAACGGACATGATATTACGGTTTGGAGTATTCTACCGGAAGAAATTGAAATGCTGAAAGAAAAGCATGAGCATCTGGATAAGCTTCCGGGAGTAAAGCTTTCGGAAAGGATGAACTTTACTACAGAGCTAAGGGAGGCCACAGAGGGAAAAGAGGTTTTAGTGCTTGCTGTGCCTTCTCCCTTTACCAGAAGTACGGCCAATTCCCTGAAGGAGTTTGTAAAACCGGAACAGATTATCGTCAATGTAGCCAAGGGGATTGAAGAAACAACGCTGATGACCCTGTCAGAGGTCATTGAAGAAGAAATTCCCCAGGCTCAGGTTGCCGTTCTTTCGGGACCTTCCCATGCGGAAGAAGTGGGAAGGGGAATTCCCACTACCATTGTGGTGGGAGCCAAAAGAAAGGAAACAGCGGAATACCTTCAGAATATTTTTATGAATCAGGTTTTTCGCGTTTATATCAGTCCTGATGTGTGTGGGATTGAGTTAGGAGCAGCATTAAAGAATGTGGTGGCCCTGGCAGCGGGCATTGCCGATGGCCTGGGGTATGGAGATAATACCAAGGCAGCTTTAATTACCAGAGGGATGGCAGAGATTGCCCGTCTGGGTATCGCTATGGGAGGAAAGGCAGAAACCTTCAGTGGGCTTTCCGGTATTGGAGATTTGATTGTAACCTGTGCCAGTAAGCACTCCCGCAACCGTAAGGCGGGTATGCTGATTGGACAGGGAAAAACGATGGAGGAGGCCATGGCGGAGGTGAAAATGGTGGTGGAAGGAGTATATTCTGCCAAAGCAGCCATGAAGCTGGCCGATAAGTATAAGGTTTCCATGCCCATTATTGAGCAGGTGAATCAGGTGCTTTTTGCAAACAAGCCGGCGGCAGAAGCAGTTCGGGATTTGATGCTTCGGGATAAAAAGCTGGAGCATTCGGAATTACCCTGGGAATAAGGAAGGAAGAAAAGAATGGATGGAAATACGCAATTTCAAGGGACTCAGGAATATGTAGCATCACCACAGCTTTTAAGCGCAGTCAATGTGGCAATTGCACTTAAGAAGCCGCTGCTGATTAAGGGAGAGCCGGGAACCGGTAAGACCAGACTGGCGGAAGCTGTTGCTGCTTCTTTGGGAAAAGAGCTGATTGTCTGGAACATTAAATCTACCACCAAGGCACAGGATGGACTTTATATGTACGATACGATCCAACGGCTTTATGACGGTCAGTTTGGGGAAAATGATGTGCACGATATTTCCCGTTATATTAAGCTGGGAAAGCTGGGAGAGGCCTTTTCTCGTGAAGAACAGGTTATCCTTCTTATCGATGAAATCGACAAGGCAGACTTGGAATTTCCCAACGATTTGCTGTGGGAACTGGACAAAATGGAATTCTACATTCACGAAACTAAAGAAACCATTAAGGCTAAGTATCGCCCCATCGTAATGATTACCTCCAATGCGGAAAAGGAGTTACCGGATGCCTTTTTAAGAAGATGTATTTTCCATTATATTGATTTTCCCGAGAAAGAACTGATGGAAGATATCGTAAAGGTACATTTTCCTGATGTGGATGAGCTTTTATTGAAGAACGCCATGGAGGTGTTTTATGATATTCGGGGACTGAGAGACATTCGTAAAAAGCCCAGTACTTCCGAATTAATCGATTGGATTAATGCACTTCAAATCGGCGGTATTTCTGCAGAAAGGATAAAAAAAGAGCTTCCTTTCGTAGGGGTAATCGTGAAAAAGGATGAGGATATGGAAGCAGCCCGACAGGTTGGCTTAGGTTAAGGCGATGTTTATTGATTTTTTTTATGGACTGAGAGAGGCAGGGCTCAAGGTTACTTTGGGAGAATGGCTGACTCTGCAGCAGGCTTTAAGCCTTAATATGGCAGACAACAGTTTAAGCGGATTTTATTATCTTGCCCGGATGATTCTGGTAAAGAGCGAAACTGACTACGATAAATTTGATTTGGTTTTTGAATCCGCCTTCAAGGGGGCAGCCATGGAAACTGAGGTAGGTAAAAATATGCTGAAGTGGCTGGATAAGTCCCAAATGAATGAACTGCTTAAGGAGAGCGACAGAGACTGGCTGAATAAGCTGGAGGAGATTCAGGTAGATAAGGATGATGTGGAAGAAAGATTCCGACAGCGGCTTAAGGATCAGGACAGCGAACATAATGGAGGAGCCTACTGGATCGGCACTATGGGAAAGACCTCCTTTGGAAATACGGGAGGCAATGTAGGCGGTGTACGGGTAGGGGGAACTACCGGTTATCAGTCCGCATTTTCTGTGGTAGGTGCGAGAAAATATCGGGATTTTCGAAATGACCGGGTAATGGATAACCGTCAGTTCCAGCAGGCATTAAAAAGGCTGCGCCAGTTTTCTGCCAGGCTGGATATTCCCAGAACAGAGCTGGATCTAAATGGTACAGTGGACGAAACCTGTAATCATGGGGGAATGCTTCACCTTGTTATGGAAAAGCCTCGGAAGAACTCGGTTAAGCTGCTTCTTTTAATGGATTCAGGGGGAACCATGATTCCCTATACCAAGCTGCTGAATGAATTATTCCAGTCGGTAACGAAAACCAATCATTTTAAAGAAGTGAAGGTTTATTTTTTTCATAATTGTATCTATAGTAAGCTGTATAAGACACCGGAATGTGAAAACGGAGATTGGATCGATACGGAGTGGATGTTTCGCAATCTGGACAGTGATTATAAAGTGATTATCGTGGGAGACGCTGCCATGGCGCCGGAGGAATTATACTCCGACAGCGGAAACTACCGGGGACCCAATGGGGGCCTAAGCGGTATGCAGTGGCTGCAGCTATTAAAGAAACACTATAAAAAAATTGTCTGGCTGAATCCCAAGATGGCACCGGGTAATGCTCCCTGGAGAGAGGCTGAAACGGCAATTAAACAGGTTTTTCCCATGTATAAGTTGACTGTAGATGGGTTAAATCAGGCCATGACGAAGCTGATGGTGAATAAACGATAAGAAGGATAGAGATTTGTGGCATAGGGACAAGCGAAGGAGGGAACTGATATGAAGATATTTGAAGAATTGAAGGCCAGGGGGCTTCTTGCTCAGTTAACCGATGAAGAAGAAATCAGGGACTTGATTAATGAGGGGAAGGCTACCTTTTATATTGGTTTTGATCCCACTGCAGACAGTCTGCACGTGGGTCATTTCATGGCATTATGTTTGATGAAGCGGCTACAGGAGGCGGGGAATAAGCCTATTGCCCTGATTGGCGGCGGTACCGGTATGATAGGAGACCCTTCTGGCAGAAGCGATATGCGAACCATGATGACCAAAGAGCAGATTGACCATAACTGCGAATGCTTTAAAAAGCAGATGAGCCGTTTCATCGATTTTTCGGAAGGAAAGGCCCTAATGGTTAATAATGCGGACTGGCTGCTGGATTTGAACTATGTGGAGCTTTTACGTGAGGTAGGAGTACATTTCAGTGTCAATCGTATGCTTTCAGCAGAATGCTATAAGCAGCGTATGGAAAAGGGCTTAAGTTTTCTGGAATTTAACTATATGATTATGCAGAGCTACGATTTTCTGGCTCTTTATGAAAAATATGGTTGTAATATGCAGTTTGGCGGAGATGATCAGTGGAGCAATATGCTGGGCGGTACAGAACTGATTCGGCGTAAGCTGGGCAAGGATGCTTATGCCATGACCATTACCCTGTTACTGAACTCTGAAGGGAAAAAGATGGGGAAAACCCAGAAGGGAGCAGTATGGCTGGATCCCAATAAGACCTCTCCTTTTGAATTTTATCAGTACTGGAGAAATGTGGCCGATGCGGATGTACTGAAATGCATTCGTATGCTGACCTTCCTTCCTTTGGAGGAAATTGAGAAGATGGATGCCTGGGAGGGCAGCCAGTTGAATCAGGCCAAGGAAATTCTGGCCTATGAGCTGACCAAGCTGGTACATGGCAGAGAAGAAGCCTTAAAGGCACAGGAGAGTGCAAGGGCCTTGTTTGCCAGCGGAGTAGCGGCGGATATGCCTACCGTAGCTTTAGAAGAAGGAGATTTTATGGATGGACAGATTGATATTCTGACCATGCTGGTAAAGTCCGGTCTTGTTCCTTCTAAATCCGAGGGAAGGAGAGCAGTTGAACAGGGTGGCGTAATGGTGGATGGTGAAAAAGTGACCGACATCAAGGCGACATACGGCATTGCTTCACTGGAAGGTGAAGGGCTGGTGCTGAAGCGGGGCAAGAAGAATTTCAGGAGAGTGATTAAAGAATAAGGAATAAGCAAAAAGCCTATCCCCACCTCTGACTTAGAGGGGACAGGCTTTTTATTATCTTATGGGTACAATTTCCAGCCAATACCCATCCGGGTCCTGAATGAAATAGATACCCATTTTAGGATTTTCATAGCAAATACAACCCATTTCTTCATGAAGCCTGTGAGCAGCCTCAAAGTCATCGGTGCGAAAAGCCAGATGGAATTCACATTCCCCCAGATCATATTTGGCAGGATGCTCCTTCAGCCAGGTCAATTCCAGTTCAAAGTCACTTTCTTCGTTTCCCAGATAAACAATAATAAAATCTTCACTGGTTTTCCGGCGTCTTTCCTTTAACCCCAGAGCTTTTTCATAAAAAGCAAGAGAGGCCTCCAGATTGGAAACGTTGTAGTTTTCATGGATCATTTTAAAGTTCATTGATAGTCCTCCGTATACATCGTAATTTCTTCATATTGGGGGTATTCATTCCAAAAGCGGTTAATGATTTTTGGCTGCTCCCAGTAGTGCATGGGAAAGACTCTTTGCACCTTCACTTTTTCCAAAAAGTAGAGTATTCCTCTGGCATAGTCCTTTTCCTGACGGGGATCAAGGGGAAGAAAGGCCAAATCCACAGCTTCATTTTTCAGTAAATCTATTTCATGACGGTAGCTTCCCGTCATCTGCCTGTTATACTGCTCGGATTCCTCCGCCCAAACCCAGTCATTTAAATCCCCTGCATGGTAAATTGTTCCCTCATCGCAGTATAGAAGGAAAGCCACACCCTCATCGGTAGAAAGCAGTGTCTTAAGGCGGCTGCCATGGGGAAGCTGGTACTGCTCATGGAAGGTAACCCGAATAACCGGTATATCCTGTGGATAATCTCTCTTTGGGATATCCTTGGATAAGACCGCAGTAATTTGTTCAATACCCTGAGCCTTCAGCAGAGAGAAAATCTCAGGGTTATAGTGATCAGGATGTCTGTGGCTGGAAAATACCAATATGGGTTTATCCTTTTGTAAAGAAGGAAGCTTCCCTTTGTAATAATCAAACAGGTAATAACAGTGGGTCGTTTCGATTAAAAATCCACTGTGAAAAAGATAATGAATGTTCATCGGTATCTTCACCTCCTTTTAACGTATTCAAGAGATAGATTTTATTCTAACACGTTTTTTCTTGTGAGGATAGAGAATTCTTGTAAATATTATTGATTATTAAACAATAGTTTGTTAAGATAGGGTGGAGTTAAACTGCTTTGAAACACAGAAGATGACCCAGGTTGGATAAATTGTCGAAACCAATCGTGACACTTCGGAATGGAGGTAAAATGAATGCACAGTTGAAAAAAGGAGTCCTGGAGCTGATGGTCTTACAGGAAATCGACAAGGGTGATTTGTATGGCTATGAGCTGGTTAGACTTTTAGGTAAATATTATACGGATGTGGATATAAGTTCTTTTTATGCGATTTTGCGAAGACTGCGAAGAAAAGAGCTGGTTAGCTGTTATGAAGGCAGTAAATCTGAAGGGCCTCCACGAAAGTATTACCGGATTACCCTCAGAGGAAAAGAATATCTTTGTCAGCAGGCGGCAGAGTGGAAACGGATACAGCAAATACAGCAGCGGTTAAGTTAAGAAGGTACAAAGGAAAGGAAGATAAGACAAATGAAAAAGCATTTTTACCGGACTATAGCAGTGTTGGTTCTGGGGATAATGATTGGAATGGAATGTCTGTCCGGCTATGGAGCAAGCAATAGCTATGCAGCAGACAGCACACAGGGAAGTCAATATCTGCATCCCTTTGAGGAAGCAGTGGAGGCCTTGGAAAAGCTGGCTTCTGAACAGGAAATCCAGGCAGTGGTTTACCTGGAGGATAGGGTTTTATTGAAAACTTTGCCGGATGAAAACAGCGAGACAGTAAAAGAACTGACCTCTGGAGATGTGGTTCGGATTGTTGGTGTGGGACAGGATGCAGACTATAGTATCTGGTATCGGGTATCTTTTCTACAGGAGGAAGAAACCGTTTATGGGTATTTACGGCGTGCAAATCTTGCCTGTACCCAGGAGGATTTTGCCCAGTGGGAAAGTAATTATGTTCGCAGCGTAAGCGTGTTTGGCAGAATGGACAGAAGTGTAAGTTACCCGGATATAGAACAGTTTCCTGCCTCTTATCAGGAAA
>JBJELR010000276.1:0-9250 GCA_051879255.1 Lachnospiraceae bacterium
ACTGCAGTTTTACCGGATAGCGTTAAGAAGATTGCAGTACTTAACCGTACAAAGGAATTAGGTGGCGCAGAGCCTTTATATCTGGATGTACTTCATGCACTTAAAGATAAGAAAGATCTGACCATTACCAGTGGCCGTTATGGTTTAGGCTCAAAAGATACCACACCTGCTCAGATTAAGGCTGTTTTTGATGAACTGAAAAAAGATGCACCCAAGCAGGAATTCACAATTGGTATTGAAGACGACTTAACTCATCTGTCCCTCACACCGGATGCAGACTTTACTGTAGATGGTGATTATACCTCCTGTCTGTTCTATGGATTGGGAAGTGATGGAACAGTTAGTGCGAATAAAAATTCCATTAAGATTATCGGTGATAATACGGATCAGTATGTACAGGCATACTTTGCCTATGATTCCAAAAAGGCAGGTGGTGTGACCCGTTCTCACCTGAGATTTGGTAAATCACCTATCCGTTCTACCTACTATATTAATAATGCAGATTTTGTTTCCTGCTCACTGGATTCGTATGTTTATAAATATGATATGGTATCCAGCCTGAAAAAGGGAGGAACCTTCCTGCTGAACACCACCTTCAAGAAGGATGAGATTGAAGAAAAGCTGCCTAAGAAGATGCTGGCAGATTTGGCAAAAAAAGAAGCAAAATTTTATATTATTGATGCAACCGATATTGCACAGAAAATCGGTATGGGAAGAAGAACCAATACCATTTTGCAGTCTGCTTTCTTTGCCTTGAATACACAGATTATGCCTTATGATACCGCAGTAGAATACATGAAGGCAGCAGCAAAGAAGTCCTATGCGAAAAAGGGTGACGAAATCGTTCAGTTAAACTGGAAAGCAATCGACCTGGGCAAGGAAGGATTGGAAGAAGTTCCTGTTAAGCCGGAATGGGCAGCATTTACAGATAAATTGGAGAGAAGAAAGACCGGAGATGAGTACTTTGACGAGCATGTAGCACGTATCAATCATCTGGAAGGTTATGACTTACCGGTAAGTGCATTTACCAAGCACAATCTCTTAGATGGATCTATCAGAAATAATGTTTCCTATCAGGAAAAGAGAACCATTGCAGCACAGGTACCCTGCTGGAAGCCGGAAAACTGTATTCAGTGTGGAATCTGCTCTATGGTATGTCCTCATGGAACCATTCGTACCTTCCTGTTAACCGATGAGGAAGTAAAAAATGCGCCTATGGAATTCGAAACCCTTAAGGCAATGGGCAAGGGAGTAGAGGATTTACAGTATCGTGTTCAGGTATCTCCTGATAACTGCGTAGGCTGTAACCTGTGTGCTGTGGAATGTCCCGGAAAGGCAGGAAACAAAGCACTGGAAATGGTAGATGTTAAGCCTCAGCTTGAGGAAGTTCCTTTGGCAGATTACCTGTACAAAGAAGTGCCTTACAAGACAGAATACTTCAGCATGGATACCATCAAGGGAACTCAGTTTGCAATGCCTTACTTTGAAGTATCCGGTGCTTGTCCCGGTTGTGGTGAAACACCCTACTATAAACTGGTATCCCAGCTCTTTGGTAAGGATATGATGGTTGCAAATGCAACAGGCTGTTCCATGATTTATTCCTCCAGTACACCGTCTTCACCCTTCGTAAATGATAAGAATGGCTGTGGTGTGGCTTGGGCAAACTCTCTGTTTGAGGATAATGCAGAGTTTGGTTATGGTATGGCGCTGGCTCAGAATGTAAAAGAAGCACGTATTCTTGAGCTGATGGAAAATAACCTGGATAAGGTAGAAGCTCCTCTTAAAGAAGCTTTTGAAAGCTATATTGCAGCAGGAAATGACAGAGATAAGCAGCGTGAGCTGGTTAAACCGATTATTGATGGAGTAAAGGCAAGCAGCTGTGAAGCGGTTAAAGAGCTCCTTGAGCTTGAACGTGACCTGGTAAGCAAGTCTGTTTGGATTATCGGTGGTGACGGTTGGGCTTATGATATTGGTTATGGCGGCTTAGACCATGTACTGGCAAATAATCTGAATGTAAATATTCTGGTATTAGATACAGAAGTTTACTCCAATACCGGTGGTCAGTCCTCTAAGGCATCTCCTGCAGCAAGTATCGCAAAATTTGCAGCAGGTGGTAAGAATGAGGCTAAGAAAGACCTGGGAATGATTGCGATGGCTTATGGTCACGTATATGTTGCACAGATTTCCATGGGAGCAAACAAGGTACAGACAATCAAAGCGCTGAGAGAAGCAGAGAGCTATGATGGGCCTTCACTGATTATGGCATACTCTCCTTGTATTGAGCATGGTATTAAGGGAGGTCTGGCAAATCATCAAAAGAGCCAGTTAAAAGCCGTAGAATGCGGTTACCTTGTACTGTATCGTTTTGATCCCAGAAAAGAACAGCCTTTGACCATTGATTCCAAGGAACCTGATTTTGATAAATTTGAAGAGTTCCTGGAAACTGAGACACGTTTCTCACAGCTTCCTAAGATTAAGGGTGAAGAGGCAGCTAAGGAATTATTGGAGAAGACCAGAAAAGATGCAGAGTATCGTTATCAGAGATTATTAAATCTTCGTGATAATAAATAAAAAAGAGCTGTCGCTTTAACGAATGAAAATTCATAAAGCGACAGCTTTATTTTTATTGTTTTTTAGAAGCGTTCTTGGCATACTGAATGAAAGTATATGGAAAAAGTAAAAATCAGGCTTTCTTCGGTAGTATTATTTTATAGGAAGAAGGTGGGTTAAGGTTTACATCTATTTTGGGGAATGCTATACTAATTAAATTAAAGAAAGAACAGATTTGGAAGGTGGCAAGGAATGGCAGAAAAGTTTTATAAAAAAATTATTTGCTTCGGAGACTCCAATACTCATGGCTACAATTCTAAAACGAAAGAACGGTTTTCAGAGGAGGAAAGATGGACCTGTCTTTTGCAAAAGTCTTTGGGAAAAGATTATATTGTAGCAGAAGAAGGTCTGGAGGGAAGGACAGCCTGCTTTGAAGATCCTCTATTTGAAGGACTCTGTGGACTTAATTATCTTTATCCCTGTTTGATGACCCACAAGCCCATCGATTTACTCATTATCATGTTAGGAACTAACGATGTTAAGGAAAGATTTGCAGCTACTCCTGCCAACATTGCTAAAGGAATGGAGAGGCTGGTACAAAAAGCTAAGGATAGTGCCATAGCCTTTCGCAATAATCCCAATATTCTGTTAATTACACCGCCTCCCATCGAACCAGGCTATGAAACCACAGAGGTCTATGGTGAAATGGGCGTAAACTGTGTGGAAAAATCCAGAGGATTGGCACCTCTTTATCAGGATGTGGCCAGTCGACTGGGTATTCATTATCTGGATGCAGGGAAGCTTCCCGGTGTGCAGATGTATCCTTATGATTATATGCATTTAAGCCTGGATGCTCACAAGAACATGGCAAAGCATTTGGCAGAAATTATTCCGGATTTAATTTAACGATAAGCTGTAAAAGCAGCAGAAAAAGAGGAGCTATGACTATTATTGTTCTGGACCTGGAATGGAATCAGAGTAATGCGGATAAAAAAGATGACAGACAGCCACAGGTGCCTATTTTTGAAATTATCGAAATCGGAGCAGTAAAGCTGAATGAAAAACGGGAAATTATTGATCGTTTTTCACAGTTGATTCGTCCTCAAATTTACCATACTATGCACCGGATTACGGCAGATATTATTCATTTGCAGATGCAGGAGCTGAAGGCAGGAAGGCCCTTTATTCAGGTAATGGAGGAATTTTTAAGGTGGTGTGGTAAGGACTATATCTTTGCTACCTGGGGACCTTTGGATTTATTGGAGCTTCAGCGGAATATGAATTACTATGGGATGAGGCCCTTAGGAAAAGGCCCCCTCAAATTTTATGATGTGCAAAAGCTGTTCAGCCTGGAAGTACTGAAGGATAAAACCAGAAAGACGCTGGAATTTGCCATTGATTATTTTCAAATTGAAAAAGAGGTTCCCTTTCATCGTGCCTTCAGTGATGCTTATTACACAGCCAAGGTCCTGGAGCGAATGGATAATCCGCAAATTTATCAAATGGTATCCTTTGATACCTTTCATTTGCCACAAAATCGTAGGGAAGAAATTAAAATGGTCTTTCCCGACTATGCCAAATATATTAGTAGGGAATTTGAAGAAAAGAAGGCTGTCATGGGAGATAGAGAGGTAGCCTCTACAAAGTGTTACCTCTGCCATAAGAACCTGAAGAAAAAAATGCGTTGGTATACGCCAAACGGCAAGCATTATTACAGTGTGGCTTTTTGTGATGTGCATGGATATTTGAAATATAAGGTAAGGGTGAAGAAGTCAGAGCAGGGAAAATATTATGCTGTGAAAACCAGCAAATTTACGACTAAAGAAAAGGTTCAAAAGCTGCAGCAGCTTAGGCAAAAGGATAAAGAACTGAGAATGAAAAAAAAGATGCTATCGAATCAGGATTAGATGATTCCTGATTCGATAGCATCTTTCATGATATTTAAAACAAATTAATAACGATTTATGTGCCAATACTTGTCTCTAAGGAAGGCTTGTCGATTCCTCTTACGATGTCGAAAACCACGACGAGGCTTTCTGCCGGATCGAAAAGAAAAAATAAAAACAGTAAGAAGAAGGATACCACCAAGGAGAAGAGCCAGATAAATCACATTAATATAGATTATTCGATCATTCGGACTTACAGGCTCGCTGGATTCATTCTCCGTTTTCTGACCGAAATCAAAAATTTGGGGATCTTTTGCAGCCAGCTTTAAAGAGATACTGCCCAGAAAAATATCAGCATAGTAATAATTCACTGAAGCAACTTCATCCAAAGAAGAATGCTCATAGGAAATTTTTGAGGTCACATCCTCAAAGCTGATTGTATTTGGCAGAATAATATAGTCATTTTTATCTAACTCCAAAATAGGCTTACTGCTGCCCAATAAATCAATATCTGTAGTAAAGAAGGAATGATCGATAGTATACTTATCATCAATTTCACTGACATCTAAAGCATTAAAATGATCAAATCCATAGTCAAAAAGGGATATGGTATCAGTAAATTGATAGGGAGCTTCCTCCTTTAAAATCACGCAAATCAGCTTCATTCCTCTTTTGGAGGCGCAAGATACTAAGGTCTGTCTGGCATCCTGCGTATAGCCGGTCTTGGTACCGACCAAACCATCGTAGGCATAAGATCTGCCCGGCAAAAGCTGGCTTTTTGCTGTTAACATAATCCCTTCCTTGGGCTGTGTTTCGGTAACAGGGACCTCAAAACGGGTGGTCCCGGATATTTTTGCCAGAGTATCATTGGAGAAAAAAGCCTGGGCAATAAGGGCCATATCATAGGCAGTCGTGTAGTGTTGTTCATTATGGATACCATTGGGTGTAACAAAATTGGAATTAGTGCAGCCCAATTCTTTGGCTGTCTGATTCATCAGCTTGGCAAATTCCTCCACGCTTCCACTGATATGTTCAGCTAAAGCATAGGCGGCTTCATTGGCGGAACCCACAAGGATTCCATAAAGAACATCCTGTAAAGGAAGGGAGGTACCGGCATTTACTCCCATATTTGCATCCTCCCACCAGTTGATGCTGTCAATGGCCTCCTGAGAAAAGGTCACCATCTCATCCGGACTACATTCATTTACCGCAATATAGGTAGTCAAAAGCTTGGTTATACTGGCGGGATATAGTTTTTCATTAATGTTTTTTTCATATAAAACCGCACCTGTCCGGGCATCCATTAAGATGGCCGCCCGGGCGCCAATAGCAGGACCCAGAGGCCAATTTTCATAGGAATTGGATTCTACAGGCATGGATTTGCGCTCCTCTGCTTCGGCTTCATAATCTACCGCCATAACCAACTTACCGGGCAGGAGAGAGAGGGCAAGGAGGATAGCAAAAAAAGAAATCAATTTATTTTTTTTTATAAAAGAAAAAATATACCACATAAAATAATCTTCCTTAGATAAATGTACTTTTATTCTACACAAAAAATCTTTTTTCGACTACTAAAATTGAAAAATCTTCAATAAATTACCAGATATACCTATTTTGTTTTGAAAAAAATGGGTGTAAAATAGGGCAATGAGAAAAAAATAAAAAAGGATGTAAATTATGCGTTTAAGAAATATTGCAGGAGCAGATGAAATTATTGCAAACAGTGTGTATGTGATTGATCGGCCGGGAGAAAGGAAAGGCCATTGGAGGGAGTATTGGAATAATGCTCATGAGCTTCATATTGAAGTTGGTATGGGTAAGGGAAAATTCCTTATGGATATGGCCGGATTAAATCCACAGATTAATTATCTGGGAATCGAAAGGTACTCCAGTGTTCTTCTTCGGGCAGTTCAGAAAATGGAGCAGAACCCTTTACCTAACCTGCGTTTTCTTTTGATGGATGCCAAGGAACTTCCCAGCGTCTTTGGTGAGGGAGAGGTGGATCGTATTTACCTGAACTTTTCCGATCCCTGGCCAAAGGACAGGCATGCCAAAAGAAGACTTCCCAGCCGCCAGTTTTTACGGATTTTTGATCAGATTTTAAGAAAGCAGGGAACTCTGGAGTTTAAAACAGACAATCGCCTTTTGTTTGATTTTGCCATGGAGGAGATAGAGCCGGCAGGCTGGGAGCTGATTGTGGCAACCTATGACCTGCATAAGGATGAGAAGCTGAACCGGGAGAATGTGATGACCGAATATGAGGAAAAGTTTTCTTCTTTGGGACATCCTATTTATAAATATATTATTCATCGGGAAAAGAAAACAGAAAGGGATTAAAACTATGTATTTGCTTTTTTTCTTACTCTGGATCGTCTTTAATGGAAGCATTACACCGGAAATCATTATTCTGGGCCTGCTTATTGCAGGACTGATGTATGCCTTTATCTGCAAATTTATGGATTACAGTCTGAAAAAGGATATTTTGCTGTTTAAGCTGCTGCCGCTGCTTTTTCGTTATGCAGGAGTATTAATCTGGGAAATCGGAAAGGCAAATCTAAGCACCATAAGGCTGATTATTTCCTCAAAATATATTATTGAACCGGTAATTATCCGTTTTCGAACTAATTTAAACACCAAAATTGCAAAAGTCATTCTGGCAAATTCCATTACCCTCACACCCGGAACCATTACCGTTTCTTTGGAGCAGGATGAATTGGTGATTCATTGTCTGGATAAGGATTTTAGCAGGGGAATAGAGAACAGTATCTTTATCAGGCTTCTACAGCAAATGGAAGAAATACAAGGAGGTAAACAGGACCATGGAAAGTAATCCCAGCCTATTGGAAACAGCATACAGAGGGCTATATGTATTTACCCTGATTTTTTTGGCAATCATGCTGGTATTATGCCTTATTCGCTCCATAAAAGGGCCAAAAATTGCGGACAGAATCGTAGCAGTAAATATGATGGGAACCATGGTCATGGTTATCATTGTTGTCCTCTCCCTTTTACTGAAAGAGAGTTATCTGGTAGATATCTGCATTATTTATGCCATGATCAGTTTTTTATCAGTGGTGGTATTGACTAAGGTATATATGGGAATTTATCGGGAAAGAAAAATCAGAGAAGAAAAAATGGAGGAAAAATAGATGCAGATTTTAGAATGGCTGCGATTTATTGTGGGTGCTTTAATTTTGTTGTCAGGATTATTTTTGTTTGCGGTTGAAGTATTCGGATCCTATCGTTTCCGCTTTGTTCTGAATCGTATGCATGCAGCGGCAGTGGGTGATACTCTGGGAATAGGCTTATGTATGCTGGGGCTGATGATTTTTACCGGATTCAATCTGACTTCAGTAAAGATTCTTCTGGTGATTATGTTTTTGTGGTTTGCTTCTCCTGTATCCTCTCATCTGATTGCCCGGTTTGAAGTGACCACCAATGAAAAAATAAAAAACTATTGTGAAATAGAAGAAGAACCAAAGGAGGAGTAAATGGAGCTGTTTACGTATATTCTTATGGGCTTTCTGCTGATTTGTGCCATCGCCGTCAGCTTTTCCAAAAAGCTATTAAATTCCATATTAATTTTTATGTCCTACAGCCTAATTATGTCCATTATCTGGATTTTGCTGGAATCTCCGGATCTTGCCATTACGGAGGCTGCAGTAGGGGCGGGAGTAACCAGTATACTGTTTTTTATTACACTGAAAAAAATTCATGCCATGAGGGGGGATGAGGAAAGTGAGTAAAATCAGACCGGAATACGAAAATAAAAAAGGATTTCAATTTTTTCGCTGGTTGGATGGGGAAACGGATCCTTATCTGGGAAAAATGGAAATAAGACCGAAAAAAGAGGAGAAGCATTTTTCCTATGATGATACAGAAGAAAGGAAAAGACTCAGAGAAAAACTTTATGACCCGGGTCAGAATAAGGAGTTAAAGATCTTCTTTCATCTTTATCGAATTATGTGTGTAATTTTTTGCCTGGTTTTAATTGCAGTACTCTGGGTCACTGTGTCCTATCTTCCGCCTACAGGAGAGGCAGACAGACCGGATAATAATGAGGTATCTGCCCGGTATATTGAACAGGGCCTTCAGGAAACAGGTGCAGTAAATATTGTTACGGGTATGATTTTGGATTATCGTGCCTTCGATACCTTTGGAGAATCTAATGTATTGTTTATTGCCACCATTACGGTGTTTATCCTGCTGCGTGTGGATAAAAAGGAGAAGGATCAGGAGTCGGATCTGACCATTGGAGAAGAAGAAGAAAATGATCGGATTTATGAGCCTAAAAATGATGCCATTCTGCAAAAGGCAGCAACCCTGCTGGTGCCGGTGATATTGCTGTTTGGTATTTATGTGGTTTTAAATGGGCATCTGTCTCCCGGTGGGGGATTTTCCGGTGGAGCCATTATGGGTGCAGGACTGGTTTTGTACCTGAATGCTTTTGGTTTTAAGAAAACGGAACGGTTTTTCTCTTGGAAAACCTATAAATGGATCTGTTTTCTGGCCTTAAGCTTTTACGCCATTGCCAAAAGCTACTCCTTTTATACAGGAGCCAATCATATCCAGAGTAAAATTCCTTTGGGGGAGCCGGGAGCCATTTTAAGCAGTGGGCTGATTCTGCCTCTGAATATCTGTGTGGGGCTGGTGGTAGCCTGTACCATGTACGCCTTCTACGTGATGTTCAGAAAAGGAGGATTTTGAAAATGGGAAGTAATTTTTGGGTAAATTATGGAGAAGCAGTTTCGGTTACCTTATTTGTTATTGGGTTTTCCAATCTGCTGCTGCAAAAAAACCTGATTAAAAAGATT
>JBJELR010000277.1:0-1673 GCA_051879255.1 Lachnospiraceae bacterium
ATTTGTTATTGGGTTTTCCAATCTGCTGCTGCAAAAAAACCTGATTAAAAAGATTATCGGATTAAATATTATGGATACTGCCATCTATCTTTTTCTTGCGGAAAAAGGCTATGTTACGGGACGGGTGGCTCCTATAGTAGTTAATGGAGTGCAGGATGTAGAGGCTTATATTAACCCGGTGCCTTCCGGGCTGGTGCTGACCGGAATTGTAGTCAGCGTGTCTGTGACCGCCCTAATGCTGTCCCTAACCATCCGTTTATACAGGCGGTATCACACACTGGATTTGGATGAAATTTCTACCAGACTAAAGAAGGAGGGATTATAGAAATGGAAGGAAAATTAATGTTTTGGCAGAATATTCCTTTCTTCTGTATTATTTTGTCCATGTTCAGTGGTATCGTAAGCTCTATCCTTTCCGGAAAAGCAGCAAAGTGGCTGAACACCTGTGTAATCGGTGCAGTGGGTGTAATGTCGGCTGTTTTGTTTTGGTTTCTTTTGCAGACCAGGGAAAGCTATACCTATATGATGGGACACTTTCCGGCGCCTTGGGGAAATGAAATTCGTGCAGGACTTCTGGAAGCAGGAATGGCATTGTTTTTTTCCATGATTATGTTTTTGTCTATGGCCGGGGGACGTAAAAAATTAGCAGGAGAAGTGGAGGAAACTAAGCATAATTTATACTACATTCTGGTCAATCTGCTGCTCAGCTCCCTGTTGGCACTAATCTATACCAATGACCTGTTTACCGCTTATGTCTTTGTGGAAATCAATACCATTTCTGCCTGTGGGCTGATTATGATCAGGCAGAATGGAAGAACCATAGAGGCGGCAGTACGATACATGATTATGAGTCTTTTGGGATCAGGTCTGCTACTGCTGGGAATCAGTATGCTGTACGATCTGACGGGACATCTTCTGATGAGCAATATTCAAACCCAGGTGGCTCAAATTGTGGCACAGGGAACCTATGAAATTCCTCTTTTAGTCATTATTGCGATTATTAGTGTTGGTCTTGCCATTAAATCTGCCCTGTTTCCCTTTCATAGCTGGCTGCCGGATGCCTATGGATATTCTACGGTGTCCAGTGCAGCAATTTTGTCCAGCCTGGTTTCTAAAGGTTATCTCTTTCTGCTGATTAAAATTTTTTATCGGGTAATTGGCTTTGAGGTAATCTTTGGCAGCAGAATCATTAATATTCTCTATATATTTGGTCTGGCAGCCATGATTTTTGGGTCTTTAAGTGCCATCAAGGAAAATGATATCCGTCGTATGATTTCTTTTTCCTCCATTGCACAAATTGGTTACATTTATATGGGGATAGGCCTGGGAACAAAGGGAGGAATGATTGCCAGCATTTTTCACATTCTTGCTCATGCAGCTACCAAATCCCTTTTGTTTATTTCCGCTATAGGATTAACGGATGTATCCCAGGGAAAACGCCCCTTTACCTTTCTTACAGGAGCCGGCTTTCGCCATAAGATTGCGGGAGTGGGATTTACGGTAGGAGCTTTGTCCATGGTAGGTATTCCCATGTTTTCAGGTTTTGTCAGTAAGCTGTTGTTTGGAGCAGCAGCCCTGGAGGGAGGAAAGAAAATGCTGCCGGCCTTAATTGTACTGGCAGTAAGCACCATCCTGAATGCGATTTATTTCATGAAAACGGTAATCCGTTTGTA
>JBJELR010000278.1:0-1671 GCA_051879255.1 Lachnospiraceae bacterium
TGCCAGTCTGGGGTCTTCATATTCTTCGCAGGCTTTTTGAATGCTTTCCATATACCGCTTTGCCTCATCCTCCTGGGGAATAGGAATCACCACATTAAATACATCCCCATCTACCCGTCCGATGAGATATTCCGGCTTGGCAAGCTTTTTCAAAATATCTGCCACAATACGAATCAAACGATCACTTTCCTCCACTCCAAAATGATCATTAGCAAACCGCCAGTCATTAATGTTGACACAAAGCGCTGCTACCGGTGCAACCTGAGAGCGATCCATCACCTTCATCCTGCTGTGGAAATATGTATGATTAAGCGTTCCGGTCAGGGCATCCAACTTGGTTCCCCTGGTCTTCTGGTTTAATTCCTCCTCAACCTGCAGAGAAAGCTCATCCACATACTGATCCGTTTCCTTGTACAGATAGTTGGCTTCTGCCCAGAACTGCCAGCTCTCAGCCATGGCTTCGACCATGGTCTCCACCAGTGCTGCCTCCTTATCCGTACGATAATAAAAATGCCCCACCGTTCTGTCATTAACCCGGATACGGATACCCTGATCCTTCATCACGTCCACCGGCTCCTCGGGCCAGTCACCAACAATGCAAATTGGCTCACCATGACGCCGGGTAAGTAAAAATTCTGCCCCTGTTAAGGCTGCCAGTGTTTCCAGCTGCTTCTGTACTACCGGCATATCCAGTAACTGTCCCAACGTGTAATCCTTAATATTTTCCTTGATTCTCTTTTCAAGAGAGCTGGATCCATAACCCATAAGAATAATCTCCTTACTTCCTTAATACTGTTACAATCATTGTACATTTTCACCTGTCATTTGGCAAGCGATTTTCTTCTCATTTCCTTTCCCAAAGGAAGCCTCTGTTTCCTTACATTACCTTACCGGCTCCGGCATTTCTTTTTTCAAATTTACAATGGTTATTTTCCTTGAAAAATCGGCAATTTTATGTATAATAAGGAGTGTATGTCAACTTGAAAAAATAAAGGAAAATAGAGGTTTTACAATGATTAGTGCAAACAACGTAACTTACCGGGTGGGAAAAAAGGCTCTTTTTGAGGAGGTAAACATAAAATTTACCGAAGGAAACTGCTATGGACTTATTGGTGCCAATGGTGCAGGTAAGTCCACCTTTTTAAAACTGCTTTCCGGTCAGCTTGAAACCACAAATGGAGATATTGCCATTACTCCCGGCCAACGTCTGTCGGTTCTGGAGCAGGATCACTTTAAATATGATGATTATACCGTTCTGGATGTGGTGATCATGGGCAATCAGCGCCTTTATACGATTATGAAGGAAAAGGAGGCCATCTATGCCAAGGAGGATTTCTCTGACGAAGACGGAATTCGTGCCAGCGAGCTGGAGGGTGAATTTGCGGAAATGGATGGCTGGGAGGCCGAATCCAACGCTGCCACTTTGTTAAACGGCCTGGGTATCGAAACGGATTTGCATTACAGTCAGCTTCGGGATTTAGACGGTAACGCAAAGGTTAAGGTCTTATTGGCGAAGGCTCTTTTTGGCAATCCGGACATTCTTCTTTTGGATGAGCCTACCAACCACCTTGATTTAGATGCCATTGCCTGGTTGGAAGAATTTTTAATCAACTTTGAGAATACGGTTATCGTGGTCAGCCATGACCGTTATTTTCTGAATAAGGTATGTAC
>JBJELR010000279.1:0-9227 GCA_051879255.1 Lachnospiraceae bacterium
TGAAGCAGATGTAAGTGTAATCGAAGGCCTTTTGGCCAGGGGCGATAGAAAGCTTTCTCAGGTCATTGAGAAGGTTTATCAAAAGGGTTGTATTTTTGATGCCTGGAGTGAGCATTTTCATTATGAGATTTGGTTGGAAACCATGCAGGAATGTGGTCTGGATATTGCATTTTATACCACCAGGGAACGTTCCTTTGAAGAACTGTTTCCCTGGGACTTTATCGATTGCGGAGTAACCAAGGCCTTTTTAATTCGGGAATGGAAACAGGCATTGGAGGAAAGGGAAAGCCCAAATTGCCGGGCTAAGTGTCTGGGCTGTGGAGCTGCCCGTTACCAGGTAGGTGTCTGCATGGAGGACAGGTGTACGGGAACTGCTTAAGGGAGTGTAGAAATCGGTTGTAACCAGGAAGGAAAAAGTATGCGTGTACGAATAAAATTCAGTAAGCATGGTGCGGTAAAATTTATCGGGCATCTGGATACCATGCGATATTTCCAAAAGGCTATTCGCCGCTCCGGAATAGATATCGCCTATTCCGGGGGCTTTAGTCCTCATCAGATTATGAGCTTTGCAGCTCCCTTAGGGGTAGGGCAGACCAGTAATGGCGAGTATATGGATATTGAAGTAAACAGTCATCAGGGAAGTCAGGATATGTTTAAGAAGCTGAATGAAGTCATGGTAGAAGGGATTCAGGTTCTGCGTGTAGTGGCTCTGCCGGATACTGCAGGAAATGCTATGGCCAGTGTAGCCGCAGCAGGCTATACCATTGAATGGAAAGAGGGCTATCCGCCCTTATCCGGCTTAGAGGAGCAGGTAGCTGCTTTTTTAGATAAAGACAATATTTTTGTTACCAAGCAAACCAAAAAAAGTCAGCTTACTCTGGACATCAAACCAGGAATTTATGAACTTAGCGCCAGAGAGAATCGTCTGTATATGCTGGTGGATGCCAGCAGCAAGGGGAATATCAAGCCCATACTGTTATTGGAGGCTCTATATGATTTTGCGGGAGTAGAGTTCAATCCTTTGGCCATCCAGATTACCAGAGAGGATACCTATACCAATATAGGGAAAGAGGTACCACAATTTGTACCTTTAGATGCAGTAGGAAAGGAATTCTGATGGACCGGACATTAATGTTGACCAAAGAGAAGGGGAAAATACTTTCTCTTTTATTTCAGGAAAATCGTTTAATTAGGGCCAATGCTTATCCTGAACATGGCTCCGATTTGGAATCCATCTACATTGGAAAGGTGAAAAATATGGTTCCTTCGCTGGAGGCGGCTTTCGTCGAATATAAGCCGGAAACCATAGGCTTTTTACCCATGAAGCAGGTGAAAAATCCGGTGCTGACCAATCGTACATTTGATGGTCGGCTGATTGTGGGGGATGAGCTTGTGGTTCAGGTAGAAAAGGAAGGCATAAAAAATAAGCCTCCGGGGCTTACCTGTAACCTCTCTTTTACCGGAAAATACTGTGTATTGACTACCGGGAAGAAAACATTGGGCTTTAGTAATAAACTGTCTTTAGAGCAAAAGGAAAGGTTAAAAGGCAGCCTTTTGGAGAACCGACTGGAGGAACGATTAGCCGAAGAAGGGGTGGGGATGGTGGTGCGCACCAATGCCGGACAACTGGAAAATCTACAGCCCTTATTGGAGGAAATAACCACTTTACTGGAAGAAAAAAACAGGCTGCTTCAAACGGCCTGTCATCGGATCTGCTTCAGTCTGCTGCAGAAGACCCTGGCCCCCTACCTTGCCGGAATACGGGATTTATATTCCTATTCCTACGATAAGATTTTGACAGACGATGAGACGATGTTTAAAGAAATACAGCAGACCTTTGGGGAGAAGGAGAAGCTTTTTTTCTATCAGGATGAGGTGATTTCTCTTTCTCGATTATATCAGGTAGAAACCCGCCTTAAGGAGGCTTTGGGGGAGAAGGTATGGCTAAGCAGTGGGGCTTATCTGGTCATTCAGCCTACGGAGGCACTGACCGTAATCGATGTAAACAGCGGTAAATATCAGAAAAAAGCCAAAGAACAGGACACCTTTTATCAAATTAACCGAGAGGCAGCGAAGGAAATTGCACTGCAGCTTAAGCTGAGAAATCTTTCGGGAATCATTATTATTGACTTCATTAATCAAAACAGCCAGGAGCAGGATAAGGAGCTTTTACAATATCTGACCAAATTGGTCAAAGAAGATTCAGTACAAACCAAAGTGATGGGAATGACAGCTTTAGGATTGGTAGAGGTGACCCGTAAAAAAATCAGCCCTCCTCTATGGGCACAGCTTAAGGCTTAAAGACGGCTATGAACGCTGGAAAAAGGAATCAGGACTTTAACAGGGAGGGAAAATGGAGAATTGGAATGCTAATCGCTTACAGCTTCTTAATATGGAAAAAGTAAGAGAAGGAAAATATTTAAAAAACTATGAGCTTACTTATTTAAATAAGGCAGGCCGCAAAAAGACCTTTGAAATTGTCAGCCGTAAAAACCTAAGCTCTCCTGATGAACTGGGGGCCAGACCCAGCGGGGTTTCCATTATCGCCTTTCAGGAGGATAAAATGCTTTTATTAAAGGAATTTCGAATGAGCATCAATAAAAGCATATTTAACCTTTGTGCAGGTATGTTGGAGGAAGGAGAGAGCATTGAACAGTGTATTAAGCGGGAATTATATGAAGAAACCGGGCTTAAACTGGATAGCATTATTTCGATTTTACCTCCCTCTTACTCTGCAGTAGGCTTTTCTGATACGACTACCTATATTGCATTTGCCCGGGTAAAGGGAGAGCTTTCCGACCATTCCTCAGATAATGAACTGATTCAGCCTCAGTTTTTTACCAGAAATGAGTTGAGTGATTTATTAAAAACCGAGGAGTTTAGTTCCCGTTCCCAGCTTGCAGCCTTCTTTTTTGTTCATGGTCATCTTTTTGCTTGACAAGATCAGCAGCCTTGTGCTATGGTAATGAAGTATGCCGCACAGTGGGGTTATAAGTCTGTATTACAGCACCGAAGCTGGCGAGTAAGCAAACGTTAAGTTTGTATATAGGAGGTACCTTATGTACGCAATTATTGCAACAGGTGGAAAACAGTACAAGGTTTCTGAAGGCGATGTGATTAAAGTAGAAAAGCTGAATGCAGAAGCCGGCAATACTGTAACCTTTGACCAGGTAATCGCCGTAAGTGATAACGGGCTCAAGGTTGGTGATGCAGTAGCCAACGCAACCGTATCTGCAACCGTATTGGATCAGGGCAGAGCTCGCAAGGTTATTGTTTACAAGTATAAGAGAAAAACCGGTTACCACAAGAAAAATGGTCATAGACAAGCATACACCCAGGTGAAAATCGACAAGATTAATGCTTAATCAGGTTACATTATGACGCATATTTCAGTTTATAGGACAGAAGAAGGGAAGTACAGAGGAATTACCTGTATAGGCCATGCAGAATATGGCAATTCGGGTGAGGATATTGTCTGTGCTGCAATTTCTGCTTTGGTGATTACAGCGGCCAATTCCTTAGAGGCATTAGCCGATATTGAACCGGCGACGGTAATCAATCAGGAGGAGGGGCTGTTAGACCTTCGTTGGAAGGACGATACCAATGAAAGGATGCAGCTTTTAATGGATTCCCTGATTCTTGGCCTGACAGGAATTATGAATCAGTACGGTAAAACGTACATTGACTTAACATTCGAGGAGGTGTGAAATCATGTTGAATATGAATCTTCAATTTTTCGCTCATAAAAAGGGTGTAGGTTCTACTAAGAACGGTAGAGATTCCGAATCTAAGAGATTAGGCGCAAAAAGAGCTGATGGACAGTTTGTTAAAGCTGGTAATATTTTGTACAGACAGCGTGGAACTAAGATTCATCCCGGAGTAAACGTAGGTCGCGGTGGTGATGATACGTTATTTGCTTTAGTTGACGGTGTACTGAGATTCGAGAGAAAAGGCAGAGATAAGAAGCAGGCTTCTGTTTATCCTGTACAGAAATAGTACCAATGATTGGCTCCAAACGGTTGAGGTTTGGAGCCTTTTCTTCGATTTAGGATAAGCAGGAATAATAGGTCTTGAGCATAGGGTAGGAGTAATCGATGTTTGCAGATAGAGCAAAAATATACGTAAGAAGTGGAAAAGGCGGAGATGGCCATGTATCCTTCCGTCGGGAAAAATACGTTCCCAATGGAGGTCCTGACGGCGGTGACGGCGGACGGGGAGGAAGCGTTATCCTGGAGGTGGATGAGGGATTAAATACGCTTACCAAATACCGTCATGCACACCATTATTATGCAGAGCATGGTGAAAATGGAGGTAAGAAAAACTGTCGTGGAAAAAACGGCCAGGATATTGTTTTAAAGGTTCCTGAAGGGACAGTAGTGAAAGAAGCCATTTCGGGTAAGGTAATTACCGATATGTCAGGCGACAATCGGAGAGTGGTTCTTCTCACCGGCGGCAGAGGCGGCAACGGAAATCAGCATTATGCGACCAGTACCATGCAGGCCCCCAAATATGCCCAGCCCGGTCAGCCGGCTAAAGAGCTGGAGCTGATTCTGGAGCTTAAGGTGATTGCCGATGTGGGGCTGGTAGGCTTTCCTAATGTGGGAAAATCGACCTTTTTATCCCGGGTAACTAATGCCCGTCCCAAAATTGCAAACTATCATTTTACCACCCTTAATCCTAATCTGGGTGTGGTTGATTTGGGAGAGGAAAATGGCTTCGTCATTGCCGATATTCCCGGATTGATTGAGGGGGCATCTGAAGGTGTAGGATTGGGTCACGAATTTTTACGTCATATTGAGCGAACCAAGGTGATTATCCATATTGTGGATGCAGCGGGAGTGGAAGGAAGGGATCCGGTTTCGGATATTTATGCCATTAACAAGGAACTGGAGGCTTATAATCAGGAGATCGCCCAACGTCCACAGGTAATTGCAGCGAATAAAATTGACTGTATTTATGATGTGCAAAATCATCCTGTAGAGGCGATTCGAAAGGAATTTGAGCCTAAGGGAATAAAGGTCTTTCCCATATCAGCCGTTAGCGGGGAAGGGGTAAAGGAGCTACTGTATTACGTCAGAGAGCTTTTAGATACCCTGGACGATGAAATGATTGTTTTTGAACAGGAATACTTCCCTGAGTTTGGAGGACTGAATAATGAGCCCTTTACGGTGGAATATGATGCCGAAAAAGAGGAATACGTGGTGGAAGGCCCCCGAATTGAAAAAATGCTGGGCTATACCAATCTGGAAAGTGAAAAGGGCTTTGCCTTCTTCCAGAAATTTTTAAAGGATACCGGCATTTTGGAGCAATTAGAGGCAGCCGGTATTGAAGAAGGAGATACCGTCAGAATGTACGGCCTTTCTTTTGATTATTATAAATAGAAGTACAAAGCTTTTGCAGGTAACTGCCGGGAAAGCAGAATGAGAGGATAATATGACCAGTAAACAGAGAGCCTATTTAAAAGGTCTTGCCAGTACTCTGGATTCCCTTTTTCAAATTGGTAAATCCAGTCTTACTCCCGAGATCACAGCGGCCATTGAGGAAGCATTCAATAATAGAGAGCTAATTAAAATTACCATTCTGAAGAATTGTCTGGACGATCCGAGAGGTATCGCAGAGATGATTTCTGAGCGAACCCACTCCCAGGTGGTTCAGGTAATCGGACGAAAAATCATTTTGTATAAGCCGGACAAAAAGAATCCCAAAATCTTATTGCCTAAATAACTGATATATTGGAGCCTGGGATTTAGTTTATTTTGTCTGTTAAGATTATCAGAATAAAGAAAAGAGGGAAAAATCATGAGTAAGAAAAAGCGTGTCGGTATTATGGGAGGAACCTTTAATCCTATTCATCTGGGGCATCTGATCGTTGCGGAAAACGCTTACGAGGAGCTTGAACTGGATGAGGTTCTCTTTATTCCCTGTGGTATGCCTTATTTAAAGGATACAAAAGAAGTGCTAGACCCCAAGGTGCGGATATCTCTTGTGGGTGAGGCTATTGATGACAATCCTCATTTTGCCATGTCCACCATGGAGGTTGACCGGGGCGGTAATTCTTATTCTTATGAAACCATTGAAGAACTGAAAAGAGTCAATCCAGAGATCGAATATTTTTTTCTTGTGGGTGCAGACAGCCTTTTTTCTATTGAGGAGTGGAAGCATCCGGAAAAGATCTTCGCCCAGGTAACGGTAGCAGTTGCCATTCGAAACGGCTATACACCGGAAGGACTGGATGAAAAAATCAAGGCTTTGGAAGAAAAATATGGAACGAAAATCCTTAAGCTTCCCTGCAGAAGTGTTGATATTTCTTCCACACAAATTCGTGAGCGTGTAAAAGCTGGCAAAAGCATTCGCTATATGGTAAGATACAAGACAGAGCAGGTAATTCGAAAGAATAGACTATACCTGGATTAATTGATTATCCCGTTGAGGTAACAGTACGCATGAAAGAAGCAGATTTACACAAAATAAAGAAACAATTAGCAAAAACTTTAGATGAAAAGCGTTATGAGCATACTTTGGGAGTAGCCTATACCTCAGCCTGCCTGGCAATGTGTCATGGAGAAAAGATGAAGGATGCTTACTTAGCGGGACTTTTACATGACTGTGCCAAATGTATGGACAACGAAAAAAAAATACAGATTTGTCATAAGCATGGGATAGAGATTAACACTGCTGAGGAAAAGAATCCCTACCTGCTTCACGCTAAGGTAGGAGGATACTTAGCAGGGAAAAAGTATCATGTGGATAAGCCGGAAATTATTGACGCTATCCGCTATCATACTACGGGAAGACCTAAGATGACACTTCTGGAAAAAATCGTTTATATCGCTGATTATATTGAGCCTGGCCGGGAACACGCCCCCAATCTGGAAGATGTACGGACACTCGCTTTTCAGGATATTGATAAGACACTGTTAAAAATTTTGGAGGATACATTACAGTATTTGGAGAAATCCCAAAAAGAAATGGATCCCATGACCCAGGAAACCTATGAGTATTATAAAGGATTAAAGGTATGAGTATTACTTTAGAAATGACGAAAGCAGCGATTCTTGCATTGGAGGATAAAAAAGGGGAAGATATTCAGGTAATCGATATCAGTGAGATTTCTCCCATTGCAGATTATTTTGTTTTGGCCAGTGGTTCTAACCGCAGCCAGATTCAAGCTATGGCAGATGCCGTTGAGGAAAAAATGTACAAAATGGGTTATCCGCTAAAACAAATAGAAGGCTATGACGGAGCAAACTGGATTTTAATGGATTACTATGATGTGATTGTGCATATTTTTGACCGGGAAAGCCGTCTTTTCTACGATTTAGAAAGAATTTGGAGAGATGGAAAAATGCTGGAGAAAAACGCTCTCCTATAAGTAATTTCTGACTGTTATAATCTTAATAAGAAACGTAGAGAAACCTACGCCGCAAGGCGAACTGGAAAAGCCCTTTGGGCTGCCATAGAGCAGTCACAAGGGGCTTTTTATCTGCTTGAAAGCATTTAACGGTAATAACGGAAGACCCCAAACACCTTTCCCAAAATTTGACAATCGTTAACAATAATAGGCTCCATGCTGTCATTTTCAGGCTGCAGACGAATATACCCATCTTCCTTATAGAAAGTTTTAACTGTTGCGGAGTCTTCCACCAGAGCTACAACCATATCACCATTTTTGGCAGTATTACAGCATTGAACAAAAATCTGGTCTCCATTAAAAATTCCCACATTAATCATGGAATCTCCCTTCACCTTCAGAACAAAGGAAGGCTCTCCATGGGGGATAATATCGGCTGGAACAGGAAAGTAGGAGTCAATATTTTCCTCTGCCAAAATGGGAGTACCGGCGGCAACAGTGCCGATCACAGGCAAACTGGCAGTTTCTGTCCTTACCATTTGAAAATTATCATCACAAATTTCTATCGCTCTGGGCTTTGTAGGATCCCTTCTTATGTATCCGTTCTTTTCCAAGGTTTCTAAGTGGGAGTGAACGGAGGAGGTAGATTTGAGATTGACGGCCTCACAAATTTCCCGGACGGCAGGCGGATAACCACGATTTAAAATCTCATCTTTAATATATTCTAAAATTTCCTGCTGTTTTGCACTGATTTTTCCATTGGCCATGAAACTTATCCCCTTTCAGTTTTATCTAATAGATAGTATAACAAAGAAAAAAATAAAAAGCAAACATATATTCCAAATATTTGTTCGATTTTTTTCTGATTTAGACTTGACACCAGAATATTCGTTCGATATAATTAGCGAAAAGAACAGTTGTTCGTATTGCAGGAGGAATTACCGATGAAGAAGAATAGAATGAACAGGAGCAATAGATACAGCCAGTTACGAAAGAAGCCAGGCAGTTCTCTTTCTTTAAAAAGAGCATTAGCAGTATTTTCTTTTTCCGTTCTGCTTATTGCCACTTTATCCATAAGCTGTTTCAGCTTCTGGTCCCAGGCACAGATAAATGATGCAGGAGAAACCGGCAAAGAGACCATCTTATACAAATATTACACCCGCATCGAGGTACAGTATGGAGATACCATGTGGGATATTGCTTCCAGATACTGTAACGAACCTTATCATAACTATAATGCTTACATCAATGAAGTGATGATGATTAACCATATGCTGGAGCCTGAGCTGACAGCCGGAAGCTATATCATCGTTCCCTATTACTCTGCAGACATCATTTCATAATACCTATTTATGGCTCACGCAGCTTAATCGTTTTTGCTGCCTTGCGTTTATTTTCATCCTTCATGGCAGCATAGTGCTTTCTGGTGGTATTTACATCTTTATGGCCAAGAACATCAGCGACAAGATAGATATCCCCGGTTTCCTGGTAAAGATTTGTGCCATAAGTACTTCTTAATTTATGCGGGGTAATCTTTTTTAGACTGGTAACCAGGCTGGAATATTTTTTTACCAGATTTTCCACACTTCTTACCGTAATTCTTCGGTTCTGCATAGAGAGAAAGAGGGCATTTTCGTGCCCGGTTTGTGGAAGGATACGCTGTCTTTCCAGCAGATAGTCTGCCAGTGCAGCTTCTACCTCTTCTCCAAAATAAACGATATCTTCATATCCACCTTTGCGTCTGACTTTTATTCCAAGATTATCAAAATCTACGTCGGTAATGTCAAGACCAACACATTCAGATACACGTATTCCGGTTCCTAATAGGAGAGTAAGAAGCGCTAGATCCCGGGTCTTTGTTTTTGCATGATACTCT
>JBJELR010000280.1:0-1665 GCA_051879255.1 Lachnospiraceae bacterium
TATACTTTAGTCCCTCTGCTTCCAGGCCCTGGAAGGAATAGGGAGAGGTACGGGGCTTGTAGGCACCGCCTCGCAAAAAGGTGGCACCGGCATCCTTTACGGCATGGGCAATCAACATGAGCTGTTCTTCACTTTCCACCGCACAGGGGCCTGCCATAATGGTCAGATTGCCGGGGCCGATGGTGGTATTGCCGGCCTTGACGGTGGAGGGCTCCGGATGGAATTTCTTATTGGCCAGCTTGTAGCTTTCCGTTACCGGAACGATTCGTTCCACATCCTTCATGCTGGCCAGATGCTCAGGATTAATTTTATCCTTATTGCCCACTACACCAATAATCGTCACTTCCTTACCGTTTGATAAATGGACATCCAGACCATGCTGACGGACATAAGAAATGACAGAAGTAATCTGTTCTTCATTGCTGCCTGGTTTCATAATAATAATCATATGGTTAATCTCCTTATCTGCTGATTTATCTATTAATTATCGTCCTATTATACACTGGGCTCTTTAAGAATATATCACTTCAACGTGTAAAAGTCAATAAAAGCCATTATCCTTATTTATTTGCATAGAAGATAATATTGTTGGAAAAGAATGAAAATATTGTACAAATTGATAGATAATACTTGTAAAAAATATCTTAATTTAGTAAAATATACGCATGGGTATTTGAAAGAAAGGGAAAGAACAGGATTATTTCTGTAAATAATATCCAGTAATCTCATCGGATGGAGGAATTAATATGAATATTTACACAACAGACAAGATTCGAAATGTAGTGCTGCTGGGTCATGGTGGTGCGGGCAAGACCAGCCTGGCAGAGGCGATGGCCTATTTGTCCGGAATTACTTCCAGAATGGGTAAAGTTGCTGATAAGAATACCATTAGCGATTTTGGTAAGGAAGAACAGAAAAGGCAGATTTCCATTTCTACCTCTGTTGTTCCCATCGAGTGGGAGGGCTATAAAATCAACATATTGGATGCTCCCGGCTATTTTGACTTCGTTGGTGAAGTAGAGGAGGCTGTTTCGGCGGCAGACGCAGCGATTATTGTGGTTTCCGGCAAATCCGGCGTGGAGGTGGGAACCCAGAAGGCCTGGGAGCTGTGCGATAAATATAAGCTGCCCAGAATGGTTTATGTAACGGAGATGGATATTGACAACGCCTCCTTCCGTCAGGTGGTAGCCGATATGACAGCAAGCTATGGAAAAAAGATGGCTCCCTTTCATTTGCCCATTCGTGAAAATGAAAAGTTTGTAGGTTATATCAACGTCATTTCCGAGAATGGTAACCGGTGGCAGGGCAAGGACGTAGTAGAATGTGAGGTTCCTGATTACAGCAGGGAGAATCTGCAGATTTGCAAGGATACTCTTTTGGAGGCAGTGGCAGAAACCAGCGAAGAATTTATGGAGCGCTATTTTGGTGGGGATACCTTCTCCGAGGCAGAGATACGTGCTGCTTTAAGGAATAATGTTATGGATGGTTCCATCGTTCCCATGACTATGGGGTCAAACGTTCTCTGCCAGGGTGTTTATACCCTGTTAGACGATATCATCAAGTATTTTCCCAGTCCGGAGAGCAGAAGCCTTAAGGGAATCAGCTTAAAGACCAATGAGATTTTTGATGCTGATTATGGTTTTGCCAAAGCAAAATCCGCTTACA
>JBJELR010000281.1:0-1652 GCA_051879255.1 Lachnospiraceae bacterium
TTCAATCCAAACGGTTTGAAGAAACTCAGCGAGAAAGCCGAAAAGTCGTTTCTGGTAATTGTTGTATCCGGTAAAATCTACCTTCTTTTGTAAAGTGAATAAAAGGTCAAAAAGCCAGGAGCAGTAGCGGTCATAGTTCTCTTTAGAGGTAACGAAGATATTTCCAAAATAGGTATGAGGGCTGTGTACCAGCCTATGAAAGGCAGGCCAATAAGCAGGATATTTTTCCCGTAAAATCATCCCGGTAAGCAGAAGGTCTTTTTGATGATGATTAGCACTGAAGCCCTCAAGGTAGGAGCCGGGAAGGGTAAGCAGCTTAGTGGTGATGATATCATAGGTTTTCAGCAGCTTTTCCAATTCTTCAGCCTGAAAAATCTCACCCTTTTCATTAACCAGATAGCGCCGATAGTGGCAGATACCGATATAATCTTCTTTATGGTAATTTTTCCAGAGCCAATACATTCCGGTAAGCTCACAGAAATGGGGATTCAGTGAAGAAATGGAATCCCCGGTATGGTCGCCTAAAAATCCCAAATCCCTGGAATATTCCCGTCCCACATGAAGGGGAACGTAGAGGGAGTCCTTAGGAGGAGTAAAGGGTTTGTGCGTTATGGTAAATATTCTCACAGACATAGTACCTATTCTCCAAATCAAATCAAAGAAAAGACCAGAAGACATTTCCCCTTCGGGTAATGTTCCTGGTCTTCTTGGTTTACACACCGGAAAGCTTAGAACAGTTTTAAGAATCCTGCATCGGAGTTCATTTTAGCTTTCATTGTGTAGAGCTTATACTGCTGAAGTGCTTGATCACGATTCTTAGTGATTGTTTCCTTACCGTAATCCGTATCCCGTATCCGGCTGTTTGCGGCAGTTAAATTGTAGCTGGAATAGTCATTGTAATTAATGGCAGAATCCAGTCCATTGGACTGGGCACCCATCTTGCCTCTTGCCTCACTAACTTTGCTGATGGCATTATCGATGGTTTTTAAATCAAAATTCTTGGTTACATCGAAGTCTTTAATTCCAAGAGCATCCAAAGTGGCGTTTGCTAATCCGATTTTTAATCCGCTGCCCTGGGGATTGGTAGCCAGTTGGATATCTGCCATACTTCCATCCAGAAGCTTGAGAGTATTAAAGCTGGTGTTTTTAGCAGTATCCTGAATGGTTCCCTTTAGGCCGTCAATTTCCATTTGGATGGCCTGTTTTTCAGCAGCACCATAGAGCCCATTGGAAGCCTTAAGACCGAGTTCACGAATCCTTTGCAGGGAATCCTGAATTCCGGAAAGTGCACCGTCGGCAACATTAATCAAGCTTTTGCCATCTTTGGCATTGGAAGAACCTACATCAAAGCCGGTGGTGTTGGATTTCAGTTTCTCACTAATGGCCAAACCTGCCGCATCATTGGCAGAACGGTTAATCCGAGAACCACTGGAAAGGGCTTCGTAAGAGCTTCTTGACTGAACACCTGATATATTCATGGGCAACCTCCTTTCTTCATTGGTTCATGATTTAGAATCATTGTGTATAGTTATGTATTATTTTACAATAAATTCCATTTTTTGTCAAAGGCAGATGGAAATGCAATTTTTAGATAAAGGTATTGACTCTGACGTTATGTAATAGTTTATGCTATGATTACCACAGGGAAAGAG
>JBJELR010000282.1:0-9113 GCA_051879255.1 Lachnospiraceae bacterium
TATTGTGGCCTGTTAAAATTTTCACCCGATTGTTTATCCATAAATATCTTATTTTTTGCTACACCCACCTCTGCGAGTGCAATCATCTGCCGTTCCTCATTCTGATCTGTACTTGATACTCTCACATATCCATATGTTTTATTTTTTACGCTCATTTCCCCTCCTGTTTTTCTTTTGAATTAAAAAAGCCAAAATTCTTTTTTAAGGAATTATTAGAAGTATAGACAGTCTCTTTAACGTGAAAAACCGCCTGCTCTCCACATATAATTGCAGAAAACAAGCGGTTTCGCTTCGTTTTAATATTTAATTGTTGAATTTAAGTATAACAAAATTCAAAGCGGGTATCAATCTCTTTTCTTGATACCCGCTTCTATACTGTAATCTCCAATGGCCTATCCTCCGTTTCTCCATTTTAACTACAAATCATTATTCACTTGTATTTCGCATTCTTTCCATCCTGCACTGTACCTTTGTACTGTAATGTATCATTTCTACCATTACCCTTTGTGATGTACTTGAAAACGGCTCATTGTCTTCTGCCATCAGGCAATTCCTGCAACCAATTCTTCCTTTATCACTTTATCTTTTGTACTTTGCTGTAAATCCTGTGTACTTCGGTAAATCCTATGTACCTTAAGTCGAATTCGGTTGCTGAATATTAGAATAAACTTAAGTGTCTGGTGGACCGTACCTCGCTTTCCTTCGTATTTACTCTTTTCCTCTTGAGTAGCTTGTCTTCTTTTCTCTTTTGTTGATAAATTCATTATAGCACGAAAAAATAATTTGTCAACAATTTTCTACATCTTTTTATTTTTTTTGTTTTTTATTTGTTAATCAAATTATTTTCTGTCTTTTTTATTGTTTGTTACTTTCTTCCAAAATATTTTTCCCCAAGGAACAAAAAGCATAAAGGCTGCTGCAAAGTCCTCCGGCATAAGCACCGGAAGGCTTTACAGCAGCCTGAAAAACTAAGCAACAGACTCTACAAACATATTATAAATGGCCGTAATTGCCGTTTCAAAATCATCATTAGTTACCCCGATAATAATATTCAATTCGCTGGAGCCCTGATCGATCATCTTAACATTAACCTTGGCATGGGCCAAGGCGGAAAAGATTCTTCCCGCCGTTCCTCTGGTGGATTTCATCCCTCTGCCCACAACAGCAATCAGAGCCAGATCCGCTTCAATATCAATGGTATCCGGCCTGGCCAGACGGTGGATCCCGGTAACTACCTGCTGCTCCTTATCCATGAATTCATCCTGGTGGACGAATACGGTAAGGGTATCAATACCGGAGGGAACGTGCTCAAAGGAAATCCCATTATCTTCAAAGACGTTCAGCACCTTACGGCCAAAGCCAATCTCCGAATTCATCATATCCTTTTCAATGTTAATTGCACAAAAGCCTTTTTTTCCTGCAATACCGGTAATCACATATTTAGACTTCTGGCAGGTGCTTTCCACAATCCAGGTTCCGTTGTCCTCAGGGGCATTCGTATTGCGGATATTAATCGGAATTCCTTCCTTTCTTACAGGAAAAATCGCTTCCTCATGAAGAACTGTGGCTCCCATATAGGAAAGTTCCCGCAGTTCTTTATAGGTAATGGTGTCAATTCCTACCGGCTGCTTGATAATTCTGGGATCTGCAATTAAAAAACCGGAAACATCGGTCCAATTTTCATAAACATCTGCATGAACGGCCTGTGCCACTATGGAACCGGTAATATCGGATCCGCCCCGGGAAAAGGTCTTTACCGTTCCATCAGGCAGACTGCCATAAAAGCCGGGGATAACTGCCCTGTCATGCTTGGACAGCTCTGTGGAAAGTACTTCCTTCGTCTTTTCCTCATCATAGCTTCCGTCTTCCTTAAAAAAGATTACCTTTGCCGCATCAATGAAAGCATAGCCCAGATAATCGGCCATAATAATACCGTTCAGATATTCTCCCCGGGAGGCAGCATAATTTTCTCCCACCTGCTTTTTAAAATTTTCTTCAATACTTTTAAACTCACTGTCCAGGGACAGGGGAAGCTTTAGCCCTGCAATAATTTCATCATACCTTGCTTTAATAGCTTTCAGCTTTTGGGTGAATTTTTTTCCTTCCTCCGCATCCCGATAGCAGTCGTAAAGCATATCCGTTACTTTTGTATCTCCATCAAATCGTTTTCCCGGTGCAGAAGGAACCACATATTTACGGTCTTCCTCTGCCCTGATAATCTCGCCTACCTTCATAAACTGCTGGGCACTGGCAAGAGAACTTCCACCAAATTTTACCACCTTTTTCATTGCCTTACTCCATCCTTTCCGCTAAACAGGAGCGTAGAATTTCTTCTGCCACTCCTGTTTTTCACTAAATTTGTCTTTATTTCGAGAACAGCTTATCAATAATGGTATATCCTCGGTCAATAAAGTTTCCGCTCTCCTTTGCCTTGGCTTCATTGTAAGTCCATTGGTACTCTCCCTCATCGGTGCTGTCATACAGCAGATAGGGTACACTGTCAGCGGTATGGGTTCGTACGCTGACCGGAGTGGGATGATCCGGCAAAAGCAAGAGCCGATAGTCCACTCCCCTTTCCTTAAGGGTTGCCGTTAAGGGGGCAAGAACCCTCTCATCCAGATACTCAATGGCCTGAACCTTACGCTCCACACTGCCCTGATGCCCCATTTCATCGGGAGCCTCGATGTGTAAATAAACAAAATCATAACCTTCATCACAGACAGCCTGTAATAAGCGGTTAGTCTTGCCTTCATAATTGGTATGTAAGCCGCCGTTTGCTCCTTCCACTATGGGGGCTGCCATACCTGCTCCCTGAGCAATCCCCTTAAGCAGATCTACTGCGGAAATTACCATACCCTTTTTTCCCGTCTTCTCCTGAAAGTTCTTTAAGGCCGGTTTCGTTCCTGCTCCCCAGAACCAGCAGCAGTTAGCCGGATTCAAGCCTCTTTTTTTTCGTTCAATATTAATGGGATGGTTCTTTAATATTTCATAGCTTTTTTCCATCATCTGACGAAGCACCCTGTCTTTTGGCAGATACTGACCGATTACCTGTGTCAGCACATCATGGGGTGGTGTCAGCTCTGCCACCTGACCATTCTCCCAGATCAGACAATGACGATAGCTGGTTCCTACATAAAAATGGTAGCCATTTCCCTCCAGTTCTTCTTTTACCGCATGAAGAAGAACTGCACAGTCCTCTGTACTGATTTCTCCTGAGCTGTGGTCAATAATGGTTTGTTCTTCAAAAGGAACATCTTCCTCTGAAATGGTAACAATATTACAACGGAGGGCAATATCTGTATCCTTCATGGGTACACCGATGCTTAAAGCCTCCAGCGGGGATCTTCCCGAATAATAGATTTTCGGGTCATATCCCATAACCGCCAGATTAGCCGTATCAGATCCCGGCTTCATCCCTTCGGGAATGGTCTGCACCAGACCGATTTCACTTTTTTTACTTAAGGCATCCATAACCGGAGTGTTTGCATAAGCCAGGGGAGTCTTTCCCCCCAGGGACTGAATTGGTTCATCCGACATTCCATCCCCTAAAACCACAATATATTTCATACTCCTCATTCTCCATTCTATCATTAAACGTCAGCCCTTAGGCCATTATCCCTCTACCCGGATTCGTGTAATCATTTCCGGTAACCTCTCAGCCTTCTCTTTAAACTGTGCCTCCGTCATTACCTGGGTAAGAAATCCAAATTCTCCTTCTGTTACTTCTATTATATCCGAAAAGTCAAATAATGCCTTCGCCTTATCCATTCCTTCTTTTTTCACCCGAACAAAAAACCTTCGTTTGGACTGCTCAAAATCGATCAGCCTAACCCCTTCTTCTTCCCAGATACAGGTTACGGTTTTTCCCAGATGCCTTGCACAGTCCACTACATCGGAAACCACCGCACTGGCAGTAGGAAGCTTACCGGCTCCTCTGCCGTAATACATGGAGTCTCCCAGCATATTTCCATGGACAAAGACTGCGTTAAATACACCATGCACACTATACAGCGGATGCTCACAATCAATAAGACAGGGGGAAACCATAGCCATATAGCCATCCGGCGTTTCCTTACTCATGGCAAGCAGCTTAATGGATTTGTTCATGGCCTTGGCATAGCGAAAATCCCGGGCCGTAATCTTCGTAATCCCTTCTGTATAAATATCCTGATAATTCACGAATTTTCCTGTCATCAAAGAGGAAAGGATGGCAATTTTACGGCAGGCATCATAGCCTTCCACATCAGCCTCCGGATTCTTTTCCGCATAGCCCTTCTCCTGAGCCTCCTTCAACACCTCTGCAAAATCAGCCCCCTCCTTATCCATCTTGGTGAGAATATAATTTGTAGTACCGTTTAAAATCCCGATAATGGAATCGATTTCTTCTGCCGTCAACGAATAATTCATGGGACGGATAATGGGAATTCCTCCTCCCACGCTGGCTTCAAACAGGTAATTACACTGATTCTCCTTTGCCAGACGCAGCAGTTGGGGTCCATGAGCCGCTACCAGCTCCTTGTTGGAGGTACACACGCTCTTTCCGCTGGCTAAAGCCCGTTTGGAAAAGGTATAGGCCGGTTCGATTCCCCCCATGGTTTCACAAATCACCTTAACCTCCGGGTCATTTAAAATCAGCTCCACATCATGAACCACCTTGGCCTCGTAAGGATCTCCCGGAAAATCCCGTAAATCCAGAATATATTTTACTTCCAGTTCCTCATTGGCTCTGAGATTAATCTTCTCTTTATTCTTTTCCAAAACCTCTACTACACCGCTTCCTACGGTGCCATATCCTAACACTGCTACTTGTACCATTTTCTCCTCCTATCTATCTTCTCCCTACTCATTCCTTCGCCAAAAGCTTCACCTGATGAACTCCCCTCTGGGCCTCCATTCCCTCTAACAGGCCGGAAATATCCCCGGTAGTCTGCAATAGCTGGATACTGAGGCTTAAGGCCGCAATTCCATTAATGGGGATACTTTGATGAATGGTTAGAATGTTGGCCCCAAAATCTGCTATCCGCCGCAGTACTTCCGACAAAATTCCCGGTTCATCATCAATATTAAAGGTCATGGTCAACGTAGTCCCCTGAGAATTATCATGAAAACGGAAAATATCGTCCTTGTACTTGTAAAAAGAGCTTCTGCTGATTCCCACCCGTTCCACTGCCTCCTGTACCGTAGAAACCTTTCTGGTCTCCATCAGCTTCTTCGCCTCCAGTACCTTTAGCAGAACCTCAGGAACAGCCTTCTCTTTTACTACAAAATAGTTGGTTGTTTTCTTCATCGGCTTATTCTCTCGCTTGTTTTTCTGTAACATACATTTGTTTGTTACCGAAAGATATTCTACCATATCCTACCTTTATAAACAAGCAGAATTTTTTATTTTCTTCCTTCATTGAAAACGGGGAAGCTTTTGCTCCCCCGTCTGTGTATGCATTCTATGTATTTCAAGGCTTCTGCCTGCAGCTATTGCAGCGGGTACTTTGCTGTCAGTTCAGCTACTATAGCCTTTGCCTGGACGATTCCCGCCTCCTTTTCCTTTATCACCAGCCCCACAGCCTGTGCAATACGATCCATATCCTCTGTATTCATTCCTCTTGAGGTAATGGCGGGCGTTCCCAGGCGGATTCCACTGGTTACAAAGGCCGATTTGGGATCGTTGGGAATGGTATTCTTATTGGCCGTAATATGCGCCATATCCAGCCACTTCTCCACTTCCTTCCCGGTCAAATCAAAGTCAGTCAAATCCACCAGCATCAGATGATTGTCCGTACCGCCGGAAACAATGCGGATTCCTCTGTCCAGCAATCCCTTACAAAGGGCCTGGGCATTGTCCACAATTCTTTGCTGATAAACCTTAAATTCTTCATTCAACGCCTCCTTAAAGCAAACCGCCTTGGCAGCGATGACGTGCATCAGAGGGCCTCCCTGGGTTCCCGGAAAGATCGCCTTATTAAAGTTATATTTTTCGTTGGCTTCTTTGGAAGCGAGAATCATCCCCCCTCTGGGACCCCGCAGTGTTTTGTGGGTAGTGGTAGTCACTACATCCGCATAGGGGATTGGACTGGGATGCAGGCCTGCTGCTACCAGACCGGCAATATGAGCCATATCCACCATTAATACAGCGCCTGCTTCATCCGCCACCTCTCTGAACCTCTTAAAGTCGATGGTTCTGGCATAGGCGGAGGCTCCGGCAATGATCATTTTAGGCTTTGTCTCAAGGGCAATTCTTCTTAACTCATCATAATCAATAAAGCCTTCCTCATTCACTCCATAGGGAACTACTTTAAAATATTTACCGGAAAGATTCACCGGACTTCCATGCGTCAGATGTCCGCCATGATCCAGGTTCATTCCCATGATGGTATCTCCCGGCTCTAAAATAGCAAACTGCACCGCCATATTGGCCTGGGCACCGGAATGTGGCTGTACATTGACATATTCGCAGCCAAACAGCTCCCTGGCCCGTTCAATGGCCAGATTCTCCACTACATCTACACACTCACAGCCGCCATAATAACGCTTTCCGGGATATCCTTCCGCATACTTATTGGTCAGAGGACTTCCCATAGCCGCCATAACGGCTTTACTCACCCAGTTTTCGGAAGCAATCAGCTCAATGTGGTCATTCTGCCGCTTTTCTTCCTCTACAATGGCCTGAGCAATTTCCGGGTCTGTTTGCCTGATTTCGTCAAAAGAATACATTTTCTTATCCACCTTTCTTTTTCAGTGATTATAGCATACCATTTTTTCCCATAACAGACAATATTCATCGCGAATACCGGGATAAAACAGCGAAAAAACAAATATAAATTCTCCTTTTTAAGAAAAATTCTATATCCCCGGGAAAGTAATCTGAATCCGGGTTCCCCGTCCTACCTGAGACCATAACTCTATCCGGGCATCAAACTGAGCCACAATATGCTTTACAATGGCCAGACCAAGTCCCGTTCCGCCGGTAGATTTTGAACGGCTTTTATCTACCCGATAGAATCGCTCAAAAACTCTTTCCTGGTGCTCTATGGGTATACCAATACCCGTATCCTGTACGGACAGAATCACACTTTTTGACTCTTTTTTTACACTGACCAGTACACTGCCGCCCTCATTGTTATAGCGAATTGCATTGTCACAAAGATTATACAAAAGCTCCTCCAGCATATCCTTTTCTGCCATCACCCAAGCCGCCTCTGTCTGAAAATGTATGCTGACTCCATGCTTTTTGGCATTCATCTGCAGATTCTCCACACACCCCCTGGCAACAGGGCCCAGGTCGATAGGCTCAAAGTGATGAACTGCCTCTGTGGAATCCAACTCTGACAGTCGGATAATATCGTTAATCAGGGTCAGCAGCCGGGTGGCATTTCGATGAATTTCATGGGAAAAGCGCAGCACATCCCTTTCCTGTGCCATCCCATTCTCAATTAACTGGGCATAGCCGGAAATCGCCGTCAGCGGTGTTTTTAATTCATGGGACACATTGGCCGTAAAATCCTGCCGGATTCTTGCACTTTTGAGGATATCTTCATGCTGCTTCCGAATGGTATTCATAAAGGGCTTTAACTCCTCATAAGCTTCAATCTCTCCAAAGCTATCCAGATTCCCGGCCAGTCCCTCAATGGGCTTTACCAGCTTTCTGGTAAGAAAATGTGCAAAAATCATACACAGCAGAAACAAGAACAGCGCCAGAAAAACGATGATCGGAATGGCATTATAAAAAATACCGAAAAGATTACTGGTCTCCCTTGACACCCGAAGAACATAGCCCTCCTGAATTTTTACCGCATAGTAAAAGGCATCCTTACCAAGAGTGCCGGAGTGACGGGTGGCATAGCCCTCTCCCATTTGAACCGCTTTTTCTACTTCTTCCCGTCCCCTATGGTTTTCCAGAGCTTCGATAGGAACATCACTGTCATACTCCACCTCTCCTCTGGGATTGATTAAGGTTACTCTCAGCTTATCGGGTACAAGTCCGGCTAACCTGTCCTCATCCATATCTTCACTCAGCATACTGCAAAAAAGCTGTGCTGTGGTCTTCAAGTCTGCCAGTATCTGTGTACGAAATAAATCATAAAAAATAGCGCTGACAAAAATCAGGGTCAGGAAAATGGCCAGGGTTGCGATTCCTATCAGCTGTGCATTAATCTTTTTCTTCATTATTCAATCATATAACCCACATTTCGAATGGTTTTAATCATAGCCCCCTGCTCTCCCAGCTTCTGCCTGAGGGTTTTAATGTGCATATCCAGGGTGCGGGACTCTCCTTCAAAGTCGGTTCCCCATACCCGTTCCATAATCATTTCCCGGGAAGTGACGATTCCCGCATTCTGTAATAGAAGCTGCAACAGCTTAAATTCTTTGAAGGTCAGTTCAATCTGTCTGCCTTCTACGTACACTGCATGCTTCTCATTATCCAGAGAAATCCCCTTCAGGGCATAGACCTTTTCTTCCATCTTCCCTCCACAGCGCCTTAGAAGAGCCTTAACGCGGGATACCAGCTCCATCACCCCAAAGGGCTTTGTCAGATAGTCGTCTGCTCCCTGATCCAGCCCCTTTACCTTATCCAGCTCTGTGGTTTTTGCCGTCACCATGATTACCGGAAGCTTACGGCTTTCCGAATTGCTGCGGATAGCCTTAACGATACTTAAGCCATCCTCATCCGGCAGCATCACATCCAAGACAACCAAGTCCGGCAGCTTCTCCTTCATGGCTGCATAAAAATCCTTGGCACATTCAAAGTCCTGGATATGATAACCACTGTTTTTTAAAGCAAAAGCCTCAATTTCCCTAATATTCAGATCATCCTCTACAATATAAATCAATGCCATATTTCCCTCGTCAACACAGGCTAAACAGAATCAGGGGAGAACATATTTTTTCTTTAATTCCTTGTATTTCTTTCTGAATTCCTCATTTTCCTTACTCTTGACCTCTTCCAGATAGCCATGGGTTTCATAATTATCCTCTGCTACTTCCTTCACGCATACCGCAATATTGGAGCAATGGTCAGTAACCCGTTCATAGCTGGTAATAATATCAGAATGAACAAAGCCCATTTCAATCGTACATTTTCCCTTCTGCAGACGCTTTACATGGCGCTGCTTCAGCTC
>JBJELR010000283.1:0-9092 GCA_051879255.1 Lachnospiraceae bacterium
CAGAGAGTGCATTAGATCAGGCAAAGAGCAATGGGAAAAAGGAACTTATCGTATTTTCGGAAGAATACTATGAAAAGAAGGTAGGCAGCCTTGTGCTCATTCAGGAGCTTAAACAAGACATCCAGGAGGAGTTTAGGGGCTTTTCCCTGCATTATCAGCCGCAGGTTACCACCCAAAACCCCGATTTGTATGGGGCAGAGGCTCTCCTACGTTATGAATCCCGTAGTGGGGAAAGAATTCCTCCGGATCAGCTAGTTCCTGTGCTGGAACAGACAGGGATGATTTGTCAGGTAGGGCTGTGGGTATTGGAAACGGCACTCAGACAGTGCAAAAAATGGAGGAAGGTTCGTGATCATTTCCATATCAGTGTGAATGTGTCCTATATCCAGCTTTTGGAAGAAGGTGTGGAGAATAAATTTCTGCAGCTGCTTAAAGAAGTGGATTTGCCCGGTGATGCATTGACGCTGGAGGTGACAGAGAGTATGCAGATTCATGATTATCCTGTGTTAAATCATATCTTTGAGAAATTGAAGCAGGAGGGTGTGCAGATTTCTGTAGACGATTTCGGCACCGGTTATTCCAGCTTAAGCAGACTGAAGGAACTTCAGATAGATGAAATAAAAGTGGACCGCTGCTTTATTACGAATATTCATGAAGGCAGCTATAACTATCATTTGGTCAGCAATGTGGTAGAGATGGCCGCCAAGAGTAATATGCAGGTCTGCTGCGAAGGAGTGGAAACCGAAGAGGAACTTGGAGTACTTAAGCAGATTAACCCATGCCTTTTGCAGGGTTATCTGTTTTCCAGACCACTGCCGGCAGAAGACTTTGAAGAGAAATATCTTTCTTTTTGATTTGTATAATTAGTGGTGGAATAACCCCTCAGAGTGTTTCATACAATGTAAAAAAACATTCTGAGGGGTTTTTAGTTGAAAGACTATATTGAAGAAAGAGCCATAGCAATCGCCACTTATATCATCGAATACAATGCTACTGTGCGGCAGGCGGCAAAACATTTTGGCATATCAAAATCTACGGTACATAAGGATGTAACAGAACGTCTGGAGCAGATCAACTCAGCCCTGGCGGGTCAGACCAGAGCTATTTTGGAGGTAAATAAATCAGAAAGACATATTCGTGGCGGTCTTGCTACCAGAGAGAAGTACCAGCACAGACTACAGGTCTGCGAGAGAGACTAAGTTCCCTTCTGCATCCCGGGAAACTTCGGGGTGCAGGAAGGAGTATTGGAGAGCGCAGCTTTCTTCATTCCAGAAAGCTGCCAAAATGACATTGCCCTCAGAACGAATCCAGCGTTCCCCCAGGTTATCCTGATTAGTAGTAGTTATACTTTTTCCGTAGCTTTGGGAAGCCATGCTGCGAATCCTATCATACAGGGCAGTCAGACTTTCTGCAGAATCGGCTTCATAATAGAAGGCAATGGACATCAATTGATTTTTTTCGTTATACATATATTTTACGGTTCCTTCATGCTCCAGCCAGGTTACGGGGAAAAGGTAGCTGCTTCCGCCATAAAGGGAAACGGTAGTCTTGGCGTTTTCTTCATGGAGAGCGGCTATCTGCTCAGGAGTGCTTTGCCAATCAGCATGGCTGAAGGGGGCAACAGCCTGTGCTTTGTTATCACCCCCGCAACCGACCAGAATAGGGAGTAAAAAGAAAGTGAGTAAAAAAAGAGTATAGGGTTTTAGTGTCATGAGATTTCCTTCCTTTGCTAAAAATGTGATTTCATAAACTGCTTTGGCGTAATTCCTTTGTATTTGCTGAAGGTTTTGATAAAATAGCTTTCATCATTGAAGCCGCAGGAAATCGCTACTTCCTTGACAGAAATATTCTTGGTGGAGAGCATTTCACAGGCACATTCAATACGATAATAATTCAAATAATCGATAGGAGTTCTCTCGGTCATACTCCGAAAATACCGGCAGAAATACTTTGGATTCATTCCGGCAATTCGGGACAGGCTCTCCAAATTGATGTTATGGGAATAATTTTCAGAAATATAGGTCAGTACATTTTTAATTGAGACCAGCCGTTCAGCCGACACATTGTCCTGTTTGGTTTCGTCATATAAATGCTGGTTGATAATAGTGCCTAACAGGTGATAAAGGTGGCCCTGTACCATGAATTCATAACCGGTTTTTTTGCCGGAAAGAGCATTACATAGATTTTCCACAATAGGCAGAATGGATTCACTTTTATCCGACAGGTGGGTGTGGACGGTAATTTTGTGATCGATAATGTCTCTAATCAGCCGGGAACAGGCATGGTTATCTTTTAGCAAAATCTGCAGATCGAAAACAATACATTCATAGACACAATCATGGGGAGTTCCTCCATGAAGCATACCGCTGGAAATAAAAATTACATCTTCCGGATGATAAATTCCGGTATCATTTTCCAAATTCAACTGGAAGGTGCCGGAAATAATCCGAATAAGCTCATAATGGGTATGCCAGTGATACTGCATATGATAGCGAGGACTGTGGGGGGTCTGATGATAGAAGGCAATGGGGAAATTGAAGGTACCCTGCTGGGTTCGTTCCTGATAATCAATATATTTCATTGGTTAGCTTCCTCTAATAAAAAAAGTGAATATTCTACCGTTTTTTTTTATTATAACACTTTTGTTTTCATTTGGCACTATTTATAATAAAAAGTAATTATTTGTCTGATTATTTTGGGCAGTTTTCATGAGGACTCAGACAGTAGAACAATTTAAAGTTAAAAAAGGAGGAAATGAATATGGCAGCAAGCAGATTAATTGGTGGATATCCGGTAATTGGTATCAGACCTACGATTGACGGACGCAGAGGTCCCTTAAAGGTACGTGAGTCTTTGGAAGTGCAGACCATGAATATGGCCAAGTCTGCGGCAAAATTATTTGAAGAAAACCTGAAATATTCTAATGGTGAGCCGGTAAAGGTGGTTATTGCAGATACTACCATTGGTCGTGTGGCAGAGGCAGCAGCCTGTGCAGAGAAATTCAAAAAAGAAGGTGTGGATATTACGTTGACCGTAACACCCTGCTGGTGCTACGGAGCAGAGACTATGGATATGGATCCCATGACCATTAAGGGGGTTTGGGGCTTTAATGGAACGGAAAGGCCCGGTGCGGTTTATTTGGCTTCTGTACTGGCCACCCATAACCAGAAGGGACTTCCGGCTTTCGGTATTTATGGACATGATGTGCAGGCGGCAGACGATACCTCTATTCCTGCAGATGTGGAAGAAAAGCTTTTGCGCTTTGGACGTGCAGCGGTGGCGGCAGCTACTATGCGGGGAAAATCCTATCTGCAGATTGGTTCCATCTGTATGGGTATCGGTGGCTCCATTATCAGTCCTGAATTTATTGAAGAATATCTGGGTATGCGCGTAGAGTCCGTAGATGAGGTGGAGATTATCCGCCGAATGACAGAGGGCATCTATGACCATGCAGAATATGAGAAGGCCTTGGCCTGGGCTAAAGAAAAATGTATCGAAGGTTTTGATAAGAACCCGGAGGAGATGCAAAGAACCAGGGAAGAAAAGGATGCAGATTGGGAGTTTGTAGTTAAAATGATGGTCATCATCAAAGATTTGATGAATGGAAATCCCAACCTTCCTGAAGGCTTTGAAGAAGAAATGGCCGGTCATAATGCCATTGCAGCAGGTTTCCAGGGACAGAGACAGTGGACGGATTTTTACCCCAACTGTGATTTCCCTGAGGCTATGATGAATACTTCCTTTGACTGGAATGGAGCAAGAGAGCCTTATATTCTGGCAACAGAAAATGATGTATTAAATGGCCTTGGTATGCTGTTTATGAAGCTGCTGACCAATCGTGCACAGATGTTTGCTGATGTGCGTACATACTGGAGTCCGGAGGCAGTGAAAAAGGCATCCGGCTATGAACTTACCGGTAAGGCAAAAGAAGCAGATGGATTTATTCATCTGATTAACTCCGGTGCCTGCTGTCTGGATGCTAATGGGGGAGCTAAGGATGCCGATGGCAATGCTGTAATGAAGCCATGGTATGAAGTGACCAAGGAGGATCAGGATGCGATCATGGCAAATACCAGTTGGAACTATGCTGATCTTGGTTATTTCCGCGGAGGCGGTTATTCTTCCCGATTTGAAACCAAGGCAGAAATGCCTGCCACCATGATTCGGTTGAACCTGGTGAAGAATCTGGGACCTGTCCTTCAGATTGCAGAAGGCTGGACCCTGGGACTTCCGGCAGAGGTTTCCGATAAGCTGTGGAAAAGAACCGATTATACCTGGCCTTGTACCTGGTTTGCTCCCAGAACTACGGGACATGGTGCTTTCAAATCGGCCTACGATGTGATGAACAACTGGGGAGCTAATCATGGAGCCATTTCCTATGGACATATTGGTGCGGATTTGATAACCCTTTGCTCTATTTTAAGAATACCTGTTTGTATGCACAATGTACCGGAGGAGCAGATTTTCAGACCCAGCGCATGGAATGCTTTTGGCATGGATAAAGAGGGGCAGGACTTCAGAGCGTGTCAGGCTTATGGTCCTATGTATAAAACGATCAAATAAGTAACCATGAATTGCTGGGAGGAAAAAATTTGGAAAAGATAAAACAAAACCCAATCATCAAAAAAATAGGTTTTAACCGGATCATCCTTACCGGTGTTCTGGTACTGATGTACATTTTGTTTGGTGTAATGTGTTCGGTTATGGGAAGGGCATCTTTCTTCAATATTTCCCGTATTTACAGTGCATTGAACTATACCTATTTCCTGGGCTTTCTGGCTCTGGGAGTTACCTTTGTTATTGCTACTGGCGGAATTGACTTCTCCATTGGGCCGGTAATGTTTTGCTCGGCTCTGATCTCCGGCTACGCATTGACAAAAACGGGAGTTTCATTGGGGGTATGTCTTTTGATATCTGTCCTGGTAGGCACCCTGTTTGGTCTGTTGAACGGTTACCTGGTTGCTTATTGGGATATGCCTTCCTTTATCACCTCTATGGCCAGCATGATGCTGGCCAAGGGGGTTGGATCTGTATATACCAAAACACAGTCCGTAAGCTGGCCACAGGCTACAGAAGCCAATGGCTGGTATAGAAGTCTGGTTAAAATTACCTCGGGAGGTACCATTATTCCCACCGGTCTGATAATTTTTATTCTTGCTTCCATTATCTGTGCCATTGTATTGAATAAGACAAAGGCAGGACGCTATATCCTGTGTCTGGGCAGTAATAAGGAAGCGGTTCGCCTTTCCGGTGTGGATGTAAGAAAGTGGGAAGCGCTGGCATATATCCTTTGTGGAATGCTGGCAGGTATTGCAGCCATTTTCTTTGTCGGTGCTTATTCTACTGTTCAGCCTGGTCTGGGCGATACTTACAACAATGAAGCCATCGCCAGCTGTGTAATGGGCGGAACTTCAATGGCAGGAGGAATTGCCTCCATTGGTGGAACCTTCATCGGTGTTCTGATTATTTCCCTGCTTCAGGAAGGTATCCTGGCTATGGGATTCCAGAAGGATTTTCAATATGTCATTACCGGTATCATTGTATTGGTAGCGGTATACATCGATAATCGAAGCAGAAAAAGAAAGAATTAGTTAAGTTTAGGAAAGGATCAGAGGTGTTAGCATGGGTGAAGTGATTTTAACCATGAAGGGTATTGATAAGTCCTTCCCGGGTGTGCATGCGTTAGACCATGTGGATTTGGAAGTACGAAAAGGGGAAGTGCTGGCTCTGATGGGAGAAAATGGTGCCGGTAAATCCACTTTAATGAAGGTACTTACAGGAATTTACAAGAAGGATTCGGGAAGCATTACCTTCGAAGGCAGGGAAGTAGAATTTGACAGCCCCAGGGCCGCGCAGGAAGCGGGAATCGTAATTGTGCACCAGGAGCTGAATATGCTGAACCACCTTACTGTGGCTCAGAACATTTTTATTGGACGGGAAATCATGAAGGGCAAAATTATTGATGATGCCAAGATGAATCAGGAGTCCAAAAAGTTATTTGACAGATTGAATATTAATATTGATCCTACGGAAATGATGGGGAACCTGACGGTGGGTAAACAACAGATGTGTGAAATTGCCAAGGCTATCTCCCATGATGCCAAGGTAATCGTCTTTGATGAACCCTCTGCAGCACTTACGGAAGCAGAAATTGAAGAACTGTTCAAGATCATTCGTGACCTAAGGGACAAGGGCATGGGAATCGTCTATATTTCCCACCGCATGGATGAGATTAAGGTGATTACGGACAGAGTAACGGTAATGCGTGACGGTACTTATGTGGGAACCCTGATTACCAAGGATTGTACGAAGGATGACATCATCAATATGATGGTAGGTCGTGTAATTTATGAAGATCCCAAAACCGAAAGTAAGGTTGCCAAGGATGCTCCCATCGTCCTGAAGGTAGAGCATCTGAATGCCGGAAAGATGGTGAAGGATGTCAGCTTTGAACTCAGAAAGGGTGAAATTCTTGGATTTTCCGGTCTTATGGGTGCAGGAAGAACGGAAACGGCAAGAGCCCTGTTTGGAGCGGACCCCAAGGATAGTGGGGATATTTATATCAATGGGAAAAAGATTGAGATAAAAAGTCCCGAGGATGCAGTTAGAAATGGTATTGGCTACCTTTCCGAGGATAGAAAGCGTTATGGTATTGTGGTTGGCAAAACGGTAGCGGAAAATACCACCATGGCGTCTATGAAGGACTTCATGAGAGGCATTTTCATTAACAGGAAGAAAGAGGACGAGGTTGCCTGGGAATATGTTCGTTCCCTGAAGACCAAGACGCCTACAGTGGATACGGAGGTGGTAAACCTCTCCGGTGGAAATCAGCAGAAGGTGGTTATTGCAAAATGGCTTACCCGTAACTGTGATATTTTAATTTTTGATGAGCCTACCAGAGGTATTGATGTAGGGGCAAAGAGTGAAATCTACACGCTGATGAATGAGCTGGTTGCACAAGGTAAATCGATAATCATGATCTCCTCTGAAATGACGGAAATTCTCAGAATGAGTGATCGGATTGTGGTAATGTGTGAAGGCAGAAAAACAGGTGAGCTGGATATTGCTGAGGCCACGCAGGAAAATATTATGCATATGGCTACACAAAGAAAGTAGGAGGACAGGGAAATGGCAGGAAAAGAGAAGAAGAGCAATGTACTGACAGCCAATCCTCTGCTTGCAAGAATTGGTGGTCAGAGATTGGTAGTATTACTGGTAATCATCGTACTATTTGCGTTTTTTTGCATTAAGAGCGAAGCATTCAGACAATACTCCACGATTTTAAGTATTTTAGATTATTCCTATTATATCACCTTCATGGCGATTGGAGTAACCTTTGCCTTAATTACCGGAGGCAATGACTTATCCATAGGAACAGGAATGGTATGCTATGCACTTATTGGAGGCTATGTGGTTACAAAGCTGGGAATGCCTGTAGGGGTTGGTATGCTGGTAACGATTATCTGCGGCTTGCTGATGGGTGTGCTGAACGGTATACTGGTAGCTGTTTTGGAAATACCCCCCTTTATTGCTACCCTGTGTACCATGATGATTGCCCGCGGTCTGGGACCTATTGCAGCAGAGAGTATGAGTGTTACCTGGCCTCAGGCAGCGACCCCGCAGGGGTGGTTCAGAAGTCTGTTCAAAATAACCATAGGGGGAACTAAGTATCCCATGGGATTTTTATGGATTATCTTATTGGTTATTCTGATGACCATTATTCTGAACAAAACCAGAGTAGGAAGATACATTATTGCTATAGGAAGCAACAAGGAGGCTACTAGACTTTCTGGTGTAAATGTGATAAAATGGCACATATTAGCCTATGTAATTTGTGGATTTTTCACAGGACTTGCCGGAATTGCTTATGCAGCAACCTTCCAGGCAGTGGCACCGGGAACAGGAGCCGGACTGGAGCTGGACGCTATCTGCGGAGCCATAATCGGAGGAACCTCCATGAAGGGGGGATCCGGTTCCATTGTGGGAACTCTATTGGGAGTTTTCGTAATGTCTATGCTGAAAACGGGACTTCCCTACATAGGGCAGCAGGCCAATATGCAGCAGATTATCACCGGTATCGTTTTGATTGTGGCAGTATTTATTGATGTACTACGAAGTAAGAAGGCGTAAACGAATAACCAAGGATATGTTAACCGAATAAACGGTTTACATAGAAAAGAAAAAAGGAGGATTTCTAACATGAAAAAGAAAGTCTTAAGCGCACTGTTAAGTGCAGCGATGGTTGCTACCCTCTTAGCAGGCTGTGGCGGCTCCAATCAACCGGCTCCTGCTGATACAGCAGCACCTGCAGACACACAGGCAGAGGCACCTGCAGATACTCAGGCAGCAGCACCTGCAGAAGGAGCAATGCATTTTGAAATTGTTTCCAAAGGCTTCCAGCATCAGTACTGGCAGGCGGTACTTAAGGGCTCACAGAACAAAGCCGCTGAATTGGGCGTTACCATGAATTTTGTAGGCCCCAACTCAGAATCCGATATTGCGGATCAGGTTCAGATGCTGAATAATGCCATCAATGCTAATCCTAATGCCATTGGTTTAGCTGCTTTGGATACCAGCGCTTGTCTGGATGCGATTACCGCTGCACAGAATGCAGGTATTCCTATTGTAGGATTTGACTCTGGTGTTCCTAATGCTCCAGAAGGTGCTATCGTAGCAAATGCAGCTACTGATAACTATGCAGCAGGTGAATTGGCAGCAGAAGAAGCTTACAAATTAATCGAAGATAAGCTGGTAGCAGGAACCCGTATTGGTGTATTGAGCCAGGATGCTACCTCTGAATCTGTTGTTAATCGTGGTTTAGGCTTTGTTGACAAAATGGCTGAATTAGCTGCTGGTAAAGGCTTGAGCGTTAATGTAGAGGGAAATGAGAGATTTGTTACCGATACCAAGGCAACCAAGACTGAAGGTGCTGATGTGGTTATTGAAGTATTGGTTCCTTCTCAGGTTACTTCTGAGTTGTCCTCTATCGACTGCCAGACCCTGTTAAACAAAAAAGATACGATTTGTATCTATGGCTCCAACCAGCATTCTGCAGAAGCTATGGTAACCGCAAATGAAAACATTGGCCGTCT